>JBMOHZ010000209.1:0-4890 GCA_049317585.1 Paludibacter sp. | reverse complement strand
CAGTCGCGTTCCTGAGCCATTTACATATTACCCCGTTGGCACTCGTTCAGTTGAATTGGGCGACGCCACTGTTTCGAGCTCAATTTTGGATTTATTTGGACGCACATCGCGTGATGTTTCGCTTGAAAATCAACATGCTACCGACATTAACGACCGACAAGTGCTGTATTTATTAAACTCTTCTAACTTGGAACAAAATATTCGTAAAAGTCCACGTATCAAACAATTGGTCGACAATACAAAAACAGTAACTGAACTGTGTAACGAATTATCGTGCCTCACTATAGGTCGCTATGCAACTGATAATGAATTGAAGTTGTTTAATTCCTATTTCGACAAAAACAAATTAACACGCAAGGATTTTGCTGCTGATTTAACCTGGATGTATATTAATTCAACTGAGTTTTTGTATCAACATTAAAGAGAGACAAAGTACATCAGACGACAGAATGCGAAGTACCAAATACGGTGCAGCATAAAAAAAAGAATATGAAAATAAATAAACGATACATTCTATTTATACTGGTATTGCTACTAACAAACATTAGCGATGCGCAACAAGCTAAGTCAGTAATTCTGATTTATTTAGAAGGTGGACCGGCACAAACCGACACTTTTGATCCAAAACCCGAATCATCCAGAGATTATTTTGGATTACTCAAAGGTTTTTCGCAAACAAATATTCCAACTATCCAATTAGGTGAAAAGTTGCCACTATTAGCTGCGCAAGCCGATAAGTTTAGTATAATTCGCAGTATGACACATGGTGTATTTGCGCACGAAACTGCTCATTATGCCATGATTACGGGCGATCAAACAAAAGGTGCTTTTGTTTATCCTTCGTTTGGGTCGGTTATAGCTTACAAGCTTAAAGATAGTTACAAAGGCATTTTGCCTCCATACATTTCGGTGGTGAATGCCAACACGCGATTTAACGAAGGAGGTTTTATAGGAAATCAATTTAAATCTTTCGATACCAATGGTCAGCCTGAAAAAGGCATTTTCGAAGTGGATGGTATAGTAAACAATCTGGTTAATCCAGAGAAATTTATGTTGCGCAACGAACTTTTAAAATCATTCGAAAATGTGAATGCCGTTTCGGAAAATGCAATACAGAAAAATTTGGCATCACTTCGCGCCAAGGACATTGAACTCATTGGTGGCGAAGTACGTAAAGTGTTTGACTTAAGCACCGAAACCACTACAATACGAGAAAAATACGGCATGTCGCGAATTGGGCAGTCGTGTTTGGTAGCACGTAAATTGGTACAAGCTGGAGTTCCCTTTATATCTGTGCGCACCACAGGTTGGGATACACACAAAGCACATTTTCAACGCATGAACGAAATGTTGCCCGATTTGGACAAAGCGCTTTCAACTTTACTAGTCGACTTGTCGGAAAAAGGGCTTCTCGAAAACACCATTGTACTATGTGGTGGTGAGTTTGGCAGAACACCCAAAGTGCTTTGGGAAGCACCTTGGAATGGAGGTAGAGCACATTTCGGCACTGCATTTTCATATCTAGTGGCGGGTGGTGGTTTTAAATCGTCGCAGGTAATAGGTAAAACGGATAAAACAGGCGAAAATATTTTGGAACGAAAAGTATTTCCATGCGATTTGATAGCCACCGTTTATAAACTAATGGGTATCGATCCTTACGGCACATTACAGCATCCAACCGAAGGTGCATTACCAATGCTGCCATCGCTTGGTAAAAATGGTCAGAGCAATGGTATACTATTGGAATTAATAAAATAAGAAACCATGAGATTACACACGAAAAAAAATATCATTTTTGCTTTGCTAATAGCATTTTCAGCAAGTAGTTTTGCTCAAAAAATGTCGATGGCATATATTTATCCGGCAGGTGGACAGGCAGGAACGAGTTTCGAAGTGGAAGTTGGCGGATTAAACATTAATCAAGCTACCGACGTATATATAAGTGCAAAAGGTGTGAAGTCGGAAATACTGAAAGCACCTGACAACGCTAAAAAACCCATACGTAAAAAATTTGACGATCAAAGTAGTCCACAAATGGCCGACCGTTTGAAAATACGCATTACAATTGATAAAAATGCCCCCGTTGGCTTATGCGATTTCCGATTGCAATCGGCCAAAGGAGTTTCCAATAAACTAATTTTTGAGATTGGTCAATATCCTGATGTGCTTGAAATTAAAGGTTCAACACTCAACAAACCTACTACAATTGAGTCATTACCAGCCACCGTTTGCGGTCAGATTTTACCTGGCGAGCGCGATTATTTTAGCTTTAAAGCCCAAAAAGGAGCAGTTATTGTGGCAACAGCTAAAGCTCGCACGTTTGTACCCTACATTGCCGATGCTGTACCAGGTTGGTTTCAGGCAGTGATATCAATTCGAAATAGCAAAGGAAATGAAATTGCCTTTAACGATGATTATCGCAATGGAGTTGACCCTGTGATTATTACCAACATTCCCGAAGACGATGTTTACACTTTGCTTATTCACGATGCCATATACAGAGGTCGCGAAGACTTTAACTACAGAATAGATGTGGGCGAAATCCCATTTATCGAATACATTTATCCTGCAGTGGGCAAAACTGGGAAATCCACTACCGTAAATTTGAGAGCGGTAAATATTGACAAAACGGAACTGAAATTTAAACCAAACTTCGAAGGAAAAGGATATTTTTATACCATAGGGAAAGATGGATATAAGAGTAATTCTATTCCATTTTATGCCGTAAGCAAATCGACAAATGTTGACATGATGCCAAAAAATGCAACACTCCTGCCCTACTCTATGGTTTACGATTCGCTTCGCTCAAATCAAAAGATGATAACATACAACTTGGAATTAACTAAAAACGAGCAACTTACCATAGAGCTTGTGGCACGAAAAATTGCCTCAATGTTGGATGCAAAACTAACATTGTACAATGTAGATAATGTAAAAGTGGCTGAAGCCGACGATACCGAAGATGCATTGGAAGGAATGATGACACATCATGCCGACCCAGTTTTGAATTACAAAGCAACTAAAGCAGGCACTTACAAGTTAGTGGTGGAAGATGTTTTACATCATTCGGGGCACGATTATTTTTACCTATTGGAGCGAAAAGTGACAACTCTCAATTTCAAGGTTTTTGTATCGCCTGCCAATATTACGATTCCTAAAGGAGGAACAGCCACATTTACATTGGACATAGAAACGCCCGATAAAAAAACACCACGCCTTGATTTGGAACTAAAGGGATTACCAAAAGGCTTTACTAATAGTAGTTTAGAAGTAAGAGGTGCCAAGTGGGAAGTGTCAATAACAGCTCCAAAAAATGCAAAAGTGCAAAATAAGAATGTACATATATTTGCTAAAAATGTAAATGGGAATAACACTGTGGAAACACAAGTTCAAGAAGCAGTACCTGCCGAAAACATGATGCAGGCTTTTTATTATACACATCATATTGCCGCTTCGAGTTTTGTAGCCGAAGTGGTCAAAGAATCACCTTTCTCACTGCATTTTTCATCAGATATTGAGAAACATTTGAAAGACCCAATTCGTATATCAGCCAATGATTCCATTTTCAATTTAAAAATTGAGATACAACGTATCAATGGCTTTGACGAGCCCGTATCATTACAACTAAGCCGTAAAAACAAACAAATCACACTCGACTCCATAGAATTTAAAGCGGGCGAAACTGAAAAAAATCTGCGTATCAAACTCGACTTAAAAGACATAGCAAAGTTCAAAGGTGTTCGGCGCCCCTTAGCAATTGTAGGAACAGTAAACGGAAAAGTTGATAAAAAAGGTAAACGTAGTTTTGAAAACGCTTTGTATCGCGAAACAACACCATTACTTATTTTGGAGTTGAAAGATTAACTTCTATTTGGAGATTTGAGCCCTAAGAAATAACTCTCTATTGTTAAACAGAAGCATTTCAAACTTTATAATTCAATTTAGAGTTGAATTTCGATTTTATTTAACCACTGAAAAGCGATAAACCGTTTTCGCTTCGTATTTTTCTCCAGGATTCAGTGTAATTGATGGATACGATTTACTATCAGGTAAAAGGGGGAAACGTTGCGTTTCAAGTGCAAAAGATTCACGATAATTAATTGGTTTTCCCATTTTCCCAATATCAGATCCGTTGAAAAAATTGGCAGTAAAGAAATGAATACAAGGCTCGTTGGTGTAAACTTCTATTAGCTTCAGTTGGTATGGAAGTTGGTGCCGGACTTGATATACTTATGTTTACCCTGGACGCTCGACTTAATTTAATTAACGATGTGTATACAGCCAACTGGCAAGAAAAACCCGATTTGAATTCCAATTTTGTAATTTTGCTTGGCTGGAAGTTCTAAAATAGAGCCAAAATATATTTATTCCTTCACTTGTTTTGTAGTTTTGCGCTGCAAAACAGGTGATTTTTTTAAGCATATAAGATGTAATACGTGCGCAAATTTAGAAATTCGTATGTTTATGCTACTTTATTCAATGTTCATTCCTAGATAATCCATATATAACCCATATATAACCCGTATATAATCCATATATAATCCATATCTTAGAAATATGAATTATATATGGATTGTTTTTGTATTAAAACTGAATTATTTATATGTGTATTAGCTTTCAGCTACGGTAGTAATACGAAGAAAAAAGTATCATTGTGTTCATACCTAAATAAATTTCTGGTAATATTTTCACATTCTATTGCATTGATAAAATTTTTGCGCTACTTTTGACAGTGAAAATCAATTAACCGTACAGATGCCAAGCATGGCGTCTCTGCAAAACAAACACAAATAATTTTCGAATAAAACAAAATTTTTACCGTACAGACGCGGCATGCCACGTTGGTACATTTTCAAAACATAGTATTTAAATAGCATTAGCTATTATTCT
>JBMOHZ010000208.1:0-4929 GCA_049317585.1 Paludibacter sp. | reverse complement strand
CAAATGCCAAAAGGAATTTTCATACGACCTGTTTTTTGCACATTCAGGAAGTTTACAAAAATTCCCTGAGCAGTTTCCGGACGCAAGTAGATTTTTAGAGCACCATCGGCTGTAGAGCCCATTTCGGTACTGAACATAAGGTTAAACTGACGAACATCGGTCCAATTGCGAGTACCACTTATCGGACAAACTACTTCGTAATCTTCGATAATAGCTTTCAACTCAGCTAAATTTCCATCGTTAAGCGCAGCTACGAAACGAGCATGAATTTCGTTACGTTTAGCCTGATTCTCCAGTACACGTTCGTTGGTAGAGCGGAAAACGGCTTCGTCAAAGCTTTCGCCAAAACGTTTGGCAGCTTTTTCCACTTCTTTATTCATTTTGTCGTCGTACTTAGCCAATAATTCTTCGATAAGTACATCGGCACGATAACGTTTTTTGCTGTCTTTATTGTCAATCAACGGATCGTTAAATGCATCAACGTGACCCGAAGCTTTCCAGGTAGTAGGGTGCATAAAAATAGCGGCATCGAGTCCAACTACGTTTTCGTTGAGCAGCACCATACTGTCCCACCAGTATTTTTTAATGTTGTTTTTCAGTTCAACACCATTCTGACCATAGTCGTACACGGCACCTAGTCCGTCGTAAATTTCGCTCGAAGGAAACACAAAACCATATTCCTTGCAGTGCGCAATCAATTTCTTAAAAACATCTTCTTGTGAAGCCATAATTATATTTACAATTATTTTATTTACTTATCGGCTTGCCGCTTGGCTTGCCAAGAATTTACAATTTTTTTACAGCATGCAAAGTTACTATTTTTTTGACAAAAATAACAATCTTATTTCTCTTATAAATGCTTAAAACGAATGAATTAGAAACAAAAAACCCAAAACCATGTAGTTTGGCTTTGGGTTTGCATGTAGTTTAGTAGCAAAAGAAGAGCAATTTTTACGCTTCAGTGTACATTTCGTCGATCAGCGATTTGTAACGTTGCATTATCACGGCTCGGCGCATTTTTAGTGTGTTTGTTAGTTCGCCCGATTCAATTGAAAAACCTTTAGTGATTAATCTGAATTTTTTAATCTGCTCATAATTAGCCATATCGGCCTGTGCTGTTTTTATACTGTTAGCTATCAACTTAAGTATTTCGTCATGTTTTATCAAATCATCAATATCCGAATATGTAATTTTATTTTTGGCAGCATAAGCTTCCAGAGCCGGAATTGAAGGGGCAATAATAGCTGTTACATAATTACGTTCGTCGCCTATGGCAGCAGCTTGTTCAATATAGCGGTCGAGTCCAAGGCGCGTTTCAATTTCCTGAGGAGCAATGTATTTACCGTTCGAAGTCTTAAATAAGTCCTTAATACGTTCGGTGAGTGTAATAATATCACCTTTCAAAATTCCAGCATCGCCCGTTTTAAACCAACCATCTTCGGTAAAAGCGTCGGCTGTAGCTTTCTCGTTTTTATAATAACCACGGAAAACAGTTTTCCCTTTTACGAAAATCTCATTGTCGGGACCAATTTTAACCTGCACATCAGGCATAATACGTCCTACAGTACCAATTTCGAATCCGGTATAATCAAAACACGACACAGTGGCTGTTGTTTCGGTAAGTCCATATCCGTATACTATTGGCACGCCTATACATTGCATAAACAGATTAATGCCATCGGACAAACGTGCTCCGGCAGTAGGCAACATTGACGCATTTTCGATACCAATTGTTTTTTTAACTTTGGAATAAATTAGTTTATCGGCAATTCCGTATTTTAATTTTAATAACACACTTGGTGTTTTTCCCAAGCGCAAATTATCCATATTGTGTTGTTTGCCAACTGCCAACGCCCAACTAACCAATCCCTGTTTGAAAGGAGGCATTTTAGCAATATTTTCTTGTACACCAGCATATACTTTTTCCCAAAATCGAGGAACGGAGCACATGAGCGAAGGTCGAACATCTTTAATTGTTTGCTGAATTTCGATAGGACGGAAGTTGATATAAACCTGAACGCCCATATAAATGCAAAAATAGGTCCATGTGCGTTCAAAAACATGCGAAAGTGGCAAAAAAGCTATAGACTTATCATTATCGGTAATAGATGTAAGTCGCATTTTGTGTATGCGCATAGCTTCCAAAAAGCCTGAATGTGGCATCATTACTCCTTTGGGGTTGCCGGTAGTGCCCGAAGTGTAAAGTATACATGCTAAATCATCTTCCGAGGCTTCGTTGAGTCGGTTTTGTACTTCGAAATGTTGAGTCGATTTTTCGCCCAAAGCTAAAATGTCAGAATAATACATGGATCTGCCATCAGTTATTATTTTTACATCTGGGTCAAAAACGATTATTTTTTTCAATACTTCTGAGCTTCTCAGCACTTCCAATGCCACATCGTATTGTTGTTGTTCGCCTACAAAAATCACTTCAATGCCGGCATCATTTACAATATATTCCACTTGCGAAGCCGACGAAGTAGCATAAATAGGTACTAAAACCGAACGGTTGCTATAAAGTGCAAAGTCAACAATTAAGTTTTCGGTCATGTTTTGCGAAAACTGACCTACACATTGTTGCTCGTTTACGCCAAGTTCAATCAACGCCTTAGCAACTATAAGTACTTGTTTATCAAATGTATTCCAACTTGTTGGTATCCATTCGTCGGTTAAATTTTTACGAAAATGAAAAATTGGCTTATCCTTGTACTTTCGTGCTTGAGCACTTACAATTTGTGAAAAATGTAGTTCCTGCATGTGTGTGTAATTTAGCTTGTTAACAATTGAATAATTGCAAAGATAAATTATTTTTTGGAATAATTACACAGAATTGGAAAATATGTGCAAGAACCTATCAAAGTTATTTTATGAATTAATCAGTGATTTTCAATAGAACATTTCCCGTTTTCTGTCCCGATTCAACGAATTTGTATGCTTCTACAATCTGCTCCAACCGATATTCTCTATCAATAATAGCTTTGAACTTTCCTTCTTCAACCATTTGTTTCAGAAAAAGTACGACTTCCTTTTCAATTGTGGGGATTGGAAAAATCACTTTTTTACCTTTAAATAGTGGCGTGAGAAGTGCCAGAAATATATTTTCGGCATTTTTACCTAATTCAGTTGATACATAAATCCCATTTGGCGTAAGCAGCGGTTTACATTCACCGTAACTACTTTTACCAACAGCATCAAAAACAAAGTGATACTTCTCATTGGTTTGTGTAAAATTCTGCGTTTGATAATCAATGACACTGTCGGCGCCAAGCGATTTTACAAGTTCTACATTTTTTGTGTTGCAAACTGCCGTTACAGTCACACCTAAATACTTCAGTATTTGTACTGCCGATGAGCCAATAGCACCAGTAGCTCCATACACCATTGCTTTTTGTCCACTTTTAATCTTTGAAGCTCTGATATTGCACAATGCGTAATGAGCACCTTCCAAAATTGGTGCGGCTTGGTCAAAAGTCAGGTTTTCAGGAATAATTTCAATCGCTTTATTTTCCAAAATAGTTAAATATTCTGCGTGACCGCCAAAGGTTTGATCGTCGAAGCCAAAAACCTTATCACCTTTTTTAAATTGCGTTACTCCCAAACCAACTTCTTCAACTACACCAGCAAACTCACAACCTAATGTTTGGTATTTAGGCCGAAAAAGCCCACTCCAAAACCTCGAAATAAAATACTCAGCACTCCTAAATCCTGAATCAGTCCGATTTACAGTAGAAGTATATACCTGAACCAACACTTCATCACTTTTCGGTGTAGGTTTAGATACTTCCATAATTTTTACCACTTCCGGTGGGCCGTATTTTGTATGTATTGCTGCTTTCATTGGGTTTTTAATTTTTAAGCATGGCGTAACTTCCATGCGTACAATAAATAAGTACTATATCTTGAACAAATAAATATAAAAAATTTTAAAAAAGCCACCTGAAAATTCGTCAGATGGCTTTTACTTTATAAACTTTAAGAACTTTATAAACCTTACAAACTTCTATTATTTTTTATACCCATAGACTGCTAAATCGCCCAATTCTTCTTCGATGCGAAGCAACTGGTTGTATTTGGCCATGCGGTCGGAGCGACTTAACGAACCTGTTTTAATCTGTCCTGAGTTAGCTGCTACGGCAATGTCGGCAATAGTAGCATCTTCGGTTTCGCCCGAACGGTGCGAAGTAACTGAAGTATAGCCTGCACGGTGAGCCATTTCAATAGCATCCAATGTTTCGGACAATGAACCAATTTGATTTACTTTAATCAAAATTGAATTGGCACAACCTAAATCAATTCCTTTTTTCAGATATTCTACATTGGTTACAAATAAATCGTCGCCTACCAACTGACATTTATCGCCAATTTTTTCGGTCAATAGTTTCCAACCATCCCAATCGCTTTCGCCCATTCCATCTTCGATCGAATCAATTGGATATTTCGAAATTAATTCGGCCAAATAGTCGGCTTGTTCGGCTGAGTTACGTTTTTTGCCATTCGGACCTTCAAATTTCGAATAGTCGTAAATGCCGTTTTTGAAAAATTCCGACGAAGCACAATCCAAACCAATGGTTATGTCTTTTCCGTGTACATAACCTGCATTTTTAACCGCAGTAAGTATTGATTCCAACGCATCTTCGGTACCTCCAGCAAGGTTAGGAGCAAATCCACCTTCGTCGCCTACGGCAGTACTTAAATTACGGTCGTGCAATACTTTTTTCAAATTATGAAAAATTTCAGTTCCGATTTGCATGGCATGTGTAAAAGAAGTTGCTTTTACAGGCATAATCATAAATTCTTGAAACGCAATTGGCGCATCAGAATGAGAACCTCCATTGATGATATTCATCATTGGTACTGGCAAAGTGTTGGCAGAAACTCCACCAATATAACGGTACAATGGTAAGCCGAGTTCGTTTGCTGCTGCTTTTG
>JBMOHZ010000207.1:0-4938 GCA_049317585.1 Paludibacter sp. | reverse complement strand
AATGTAATAGTTCTAAATGCTTGATTACTAGGGCATAGTTGTAAAATGCTGTAAATTAGGATACTAAATTCAAGAAAAAATCTCCAAAAAATATGCGATTTTTTTTTCTCAATAATCTTTCCGATTTTTGTAGTCCTGAAAATAGCCTCTGTAATTTTTTTGAAATATAAATTTTCAGGTAATTAATGTGAATTGTTAAACCGGTAATGTAATTCCAGTTATTTAAGTTAGAATATGTTTAAGAGTCCCGAAGAATTGTGGAAAAAATGCCTTAGTGTCATTAGTGATAATATAAGCGAGGCATCATACAATACCTGGTTTGCACCAATTGAAGCATTGAAGTTTGAAAACAATATATTTGTTTTACAAGTTCCAAGTCAGTTTTTTGTAGAGTATATCGAAGAAAAATACATCGATTTACTTCGCATGACATTATTCCGCGTTGCAGGACAGGGCACAAGACTTGAATACAGAGTCCTCATTGATAAATCGAGCGATAAAGCAACTCAGATACCAAGTACAAGCGAACAGCCTAAAAACAAGCTTGCAGGTGTAAATAGCGGATACGTTAGTCCTTATCAAAAAGTGCAACTTCCCGAAATTGATCCACAGCTAAATCCGTCGTACAATTTTAATAGTTTAATTGAAGGCACAAGTAATAAATTAGCTCGTACTGCCGGAATAAGTATTGCCAATGAACCTGGCAAAACAATTTTCAATCCTTTGTTTATGTACGGACAGTCAGGTGTAGGTAAAACCCACTTGGCGAATGCAATAGGAGTAATGACAAAACAGTTACATCCTGAAAAGCGCGTTTTGTACGTTTCGGCAAATACGTTTCAAATTCAATATACTGACGCAGTACGCAGTAATTCTGTAAATGATTTTTTGAATTTCTATCAAACTATTGATGTGTTGATAATTGATGATATTCAAGAATTTTCGGGTAAAACTGGAACTCAAAATACATTTTTCCATATTTTCAACCATTTACACCAAACCGGAAAACAATTAGTACTTACTTCGGATCGTTCGCCATTGGTTTTGGTTGGTTTGGAGCAACGCTTGTTAACCCGTTTCAAATGGGGATTATCGGCCGAAATTGAAAAACCTGGTTTTGAATTACGAAAAGCAATACTTGAGAATAAGATTTACCGCGATGGTCTTGAAATTTCGGAAGAAGTTATAGATTTTATTGCTGAGAATGTAGTTGACAATGTGCGCGATTTGGAAGGCGTGTTGGTATCGTTAATGGCTCATTCTACTTTAACTGATATGCCTATCAATTTGGAACTTGCCGAAAAGGTAGTTGGACGAATTGTAACGGTAAATAAAAAAATAAACACTGTTGAAAAAATCAGAGATGTAGTTTGTGAGTATTTCTCGTTGTCGGTTGATGCAATTTCGACTAAAAGCCGTAAACGTGAAGTGGTTCAAGCTCGCCAAATAGCCATGTATCTTTCAAAGCAATTGACAAAAAACTCACTTTCGTCTATCGGAAATACAATTGGACAGCGAGATCATGCTACAGTACTTCATGCTTGTAAAATTGTAAACGATTTGATGGATATTGATAAAGGTTTCCGTTCAAGTGTACATGAGATTGAAGCTAAACTGAAAAAATAAGTAAGAATATTCAACTAAAAGACCCGATAAAAATCTTGATTTTTATCGGGTCTTTTAGTTGTTTGTTTTACCAATTTAGAATTACTTTACCACATTCTCCACTTTCCATTATATCAAAACCTTTCTGAAAATCGTCTATTTCGAATCGGTGCGTAATAACAGGACTTAGATTGATGCCTGTAATCAACATCTGTTCCATTTGATACCATGTTTCCCACATTTCACGTCCATAAATCCCTTTCAGTGTTAATGCTTTAAAAATAATTTTATCCCATTGAACAGTAGTTGAGTTTGGTAAAATGCCTAAAAGAGCTATTTTGGAGCCGTTATACATGTTTTCTATCATACTTTCGAATGCGTGTGGCGAGCCCGACATTTCAAGTCCAATATCAAAGCCTCGCATGTGTAGTTCCTTCATTGCACTTTCAATCGTTTCGCCCTTAGTTGGATTTACAGTTATGGTTGCCCCCATATGTTTTGCAATATTCAACCTATATTCACTGAGGTCGCTCACTACAATATTCCGAGCACCTGCAAATCTACATATTGCAGTAGCCATAGTTCCTATTAATCCAGCTCCGGTAATTAAAACATCTTCGCCAATGAGTGGAAACGAAAGTGCAGTATGCGTTGCATTTCCAAAAGGGTCCATTATGGATGCCATTTCGTCAGTAATACGTGCATCGAGTTTAACTACATTTTGAGATGGTAATGAAAGATATTCAGCAAAAGCGCCATCACGGTTAACACCAATTCCTACTGTGTTTTCGCATACATGCAATTTTCCACGTCGGCAATTCCGGCAATGCCCACATGCTATGTGTCCTTCGCCTGTAACCCGATCGCCAATTTGTATGTTTTTTACTCCTCTCCCTTTGTCTACAATTTCGCCCATATATTCATGGCCAATGGTCATAGGCGTTTTTATAGTACGTGCCGACCATTCATCCCATTTGTATATATGCAAATCGGTACCACAGATAGCTGTTTTTTTAATTTTAATTAATACATCGTTTATCCCAACATGTGGCATTGGAATTTCTTCCATCCAGATGCCTTTTTCAGGTTTAATTTTTACTAATGCTTTCATTTTTTGAAGTTAGAAATTAGAAGTCAGAAATTAATAAATTATTTTTTGTATCATCAAATCACCACATCATCATATCATCCCTTCACCACATCAAATTCTTTGCCCACTTTTATAAATGCAGCAATACATTTATCCAAATGCTCACGTTCATGTGCCGCTGAAATTTGAACACGAATACGTGCCTGGTTTTTGGGAACAACAGGAAAATAAAAACCAACGACATAAATGCCTTCATCGAGCATACGTGCTGCAAATTGCTGTGCAAGTTTTGCGTCGTAAAGCATTACTGCACATATAGCCGATTGTGTAGGTTTAATGTCGAAACCAGCTTCTAGCATTTTACTAACAAAATAGGCAGTATTATCATGTAATTTATCTTGTATTAAATTTGAATCGTTCATCATTTGGAACATTCGAATGCCAGCTGATACCACCATTGGTGGAATTGAATTTGAAAAAAGATAAGGTCGCGAACGTTGACGAAGCATGTCGATTATTTCTTTTTTACCAGTAGTAAAACCACCGATTGCACCTCCAAATGCTTTGCCAAGTGTGCCAGTAATTATTTCCATTTTGCCTTTTAAATTATGCAATTCGGTTACTCCTCGTCCAGTTTGCCCTACCACACCAGCCGAATGCGATTCGTCGACCATAATCATGGCATTGTATTTATTGGCTAATTCGTAAATTTTATCCAATGGCGCCACATTACCATCCATCGAAAATACACCATCGGTCACTATCAATCTAAATCGTTGTGCTTGTGCAGCAATGAGTTGTTTTTCGAGATCAATCATGTCGGCATTAGCATATCGGTAACGTTGAGCTTTGCATAGACGAACTCCATCGATGATAGAGGCATGATTCAACGCGTCCGAAATTATGGCATCTTCTTCGCCTAATAAAGGCTCAAAAACACCTCCATTTGCGTCAAAGCAAGCAGCATATAAAATGGTATCTTCTGTTCCAAAAAAATCAGCAATACTTTTCTCTAATTGTTTGTGTAAATCCTGTGTGCCACAAATAAATCGAACCGACGACATGCCATAGCCATGTGAATCGAGCCCTTCTTTGGCTGCCTTTATTAATTCAGCGTTATTGGATAGCCCTAGGTAATTGTTGGCACAAAAATTCAATACCTCTTTGCCATCGGCAATTTTAATGATAGCATCCTGAGCCGAAACAATGATTCGTTCGTTTTTAAATAAACCAGCTTCGATAATTTGAGCCAATTCATTATTGAGATGATTTTTAAATTGTTGATACATGACTGCTTATTATTGGTATGTAAAATTATCAATTTGTTAGTAATAATACTGCAAATATAAGGTTTTTCTGTGTTTGTGATATCTAAAATGGCGTTTATTTTAGCCAGTTATGTCACATTTACAATTTGAAAGTTATAGCTATTAAAAAAAATACAATTGATTAAATAGAATAGGATTAGACTCCAAAATTTATTTGTAAATTTGCTCAGATTTAAAATCAGCACTATAATATTTTTAAAAACATACTCTAATTTATATGAAACAACTATTATCAATCATTTTCATTTTTGTATTTATAACGAATGTAACTGCAAAAAGCAAAAGTTATCAATTTTTGATTGGAACATATACAAGCAACACACCATCTAAAGGTATTTACAGCTTAAAATTGAATGCAAAAACATTGAGTTCAGATTTAAAATTAACTGCAGAAGCAGTAGACCCAAGTTTTTTAGTTTTTAGTAAAAACAAAAAACAGGTTTATGCAGTAAGTGAACGTGGCGATAAATGTAGTGTTAATGCATTTAATTTCAATCCGAAATCAAACAATTTTAGCTTTATAAATAAGGTTAGTGCTGGAAATGATACTGGCCCTTGTCATATTGCTGCTACAGAGAAACATGTTTTTATTGCAAATTATGGTGGTGGAAGTTTATTTGCGTATAATATTCAAGATGATAATTCGTTGAGCGAAGTTGTGCAACAAATTCAACATACAGGAATGAGTGTTAACCCTACACGCCAGACAAAACCTCATGTACATCAAGTTGTAGTTTCGCCAGATAGTAAGTTTTTATTGGTTAACGATTTAGGTACAGATTTACTGACAGTTTATAGCTATGATAAAAATAGTTTAACACAACCTTTAACCGCCTTTGATACTTTGCAACTTAAAAAAGGAAGTGGACCACGCCATTTGACTTTCGACAATAAAGGAAATTATATCTACCTTAT
>JBMOHZ010000206.1:0-4940 GCA_049317585.1 Paludibacter sp. | reverse complement strand
CATTTTTTTCAGGTTTGTTATTTGCTCAAGAAATTGTTTTTACAGCCGAAACCACAATCACGTGGAAAGGTGTGGAAACAATGTCAATGGGTAATTCCACAACAAAATTGATTAATTTCAGCAATGCTGTTTTCCCCGACGAAACACAATTACCTTATTTCAACAAACGGATTACAGCTGAGCCGAACTATACCTATCAAGTAATAATTCAACAACCTGTTTTCGAAAATGTAAGTTCAGAGGAATTACAGGTATTATCTTCAAAATCAATTGCTAACCAAAGCATAATATCAACAACATCCATCCTAAATTTGCGAGGCACAAGTTATCTCGACATATTAATTTCACCTTTTGTTTTGAATAATGGAGTGATTCAGAAATTAAAATCGTTCACACTAGAGGTTCAAAAAACAGCCAAAACACAAAAAGTTAAATCCAATATATCTCATACTTATGCTTCAAACTCGGTTTTAGCATCGGGTAAATTTATTAAAATTGCTGTTGTAAATGCTGGAGTTTATCGCTTAACGTACGAGGACTTGAATGCTATGGGAATAAACCCTGCGAATGTGCGTATTTTTGGTTATGGTGGCGAAGTGCTCGATCAGAATTTTGCAAACCCAATACTTGATGACCTACCCGAATTGGCCATACAAATGGAAAAAGGCAGCGATGGTGTTTTTAACTCAGGCGATTATGTGCTATTTTATGCCAAAGGAATCCAAAAATGGAGTTACGATCGTACACGCGAAATGTTTATACATACCATAAATTCCTATGCAACCAAAGGATATTATTTTGTAACATCGGATGCTGGCGTAGGTAAGAAAATTGAAACAAAAGCCATTACTGTTCCACAAGGTTCTCCTATTGTTCCGGTCGAAGAATTTACAGATTATTCGGTTTCCGAAAACGAATTAATAAACCTAGCCAATTCTGGTAAAGAGTTTTATGGTCAAAAGTTCGACGAAAGAAACACCAATTCGTACGTATTTAATTTCCCCAATATTGTTCAAACCAATTCAACAAAAGTAAGGCTCGATGTGGCTGGAGCTGCTTCAGTTGTAACTTCATTCACTATAGATTTGGATGGAGCGCAACAAAAGTCGTTACAAATACCTAAACGTACCGATGGTGATTTTTACGAAAAAGCTAAAGCTTCGAATGGCTTTTACACATTTACCCCAACACGTGATGTGCTTAACTTGAAACTAACTTACAATCAGGTTGTTCCAACATCTATTGCCTATTTGAATTACATTGAAGTAAATGCTCAGCGTGCCCTCAAAATGAGCGGAGCGTACATGCCATTTCAGTACACAGGTCAATTAGGAACCAATAATTACTGTGAGTACAAGTTAAGCGACGCCGGAGCAAATGTGCAAATTTGGGATATAACCGAGGCTCATAATATAAGCCGAGTACAAACTCAAGTAATCGACAGTAAAACAACTTTTACTGCACCTGGAATAGACTTAAAAAACTATTTGGCTATTGACCCAACCATTGCCTCTTCGTTCCCAAAACCCGAAATTATTGGTCAAGTAACCAATCAGAACATACATGCTATGCCACAGGCCGAAATGATAATTATTACAAACCCAAAGTTTGTGGTTCAAGCCGAGGAGTTAGCACAAGCGCATCGCACAATCGACAATTTACGAGTTAACATTTTTACTACCGACCAAGTTTACAACGAATTTTCGTCGGGAACTCCCGATGCAACAGCCTACAGACGTGCGGTAAAAATGTTTTATGACCGTGCTCTGAAAAGTAGCACTCCAGTTGATTTACCTAAATACTTGTTGCTTTTTGGTAGAGGTACTTTCGATAATCGTAAGCTTCAATCCAGTTCGGGCGACAATTTAATACTCACTTATCAGGCTGATAATTCGCTTGTTGAAACTTTATCGTATGTAACTGATGACTATTTTGGATTTTTAGACGATAATGAAGGTACTCAAATTCCGAGTCACCTTTTGGATGTTGGTATTGGACGATTTCCGGTTACAAATACCACAGATGCCGAAAATGTAGTAAAAAAGACTATCGACTACATGAAAAATACCAATATGGGCAAATGGAAAAATCAACTTTGCTTTTTGGCCGACGATGGAGACAATGCACTTCACATGAAACAAGCTGATAGTATTGCTAATACAATTTCCCGAAATTTTAAATCGTATCAAGTAAATAAAATTTACCTAGATGCCTATAATCAAGAAATTTCGGCAAGTGGCGAAACCTATCCTGTAGCACGCAAACAACTGCACGATTTGATAGCAAAAGGCTTACTCTACTTGAATTATACTGGTCATGCGGGTGCACAAGGTTGGTCCAACGAAAGTGTTATGACCACTAACGATGTGGTGTCGTTCACTAATAAAATATTGCCAATATGGGTAGGTGCTACCTGCGATTTTCTACAGTTCGACCTAAAAGTTGTTTCGGCTGGGGAAAAAGTGGTTCTCAACCCAAATGGTGGAGGTATTGGTATTTTTTCGGCAGCACGTCCGGTTTATGCTTCGCAAAACTTTACGGTAAACAAATATTTTACCGAAAATCTATTTAAAAAAATAAATGGAATTCATTACAGAGTCGGCGATGCAATAGCACTAGCAAAAAACAGTGTAGGATCCGAAATTAATAAACTCTCGTATATATACATGGGCGACCCAGCATTAAAACTTGCATTCCCAACTGATTATAATGTAAAAACAACAACAATAAACAATAATACAACTTTTGGAACTGATACTTTAAAAGCTATGTCGGTTGTAAATGTTACTGGCGAAATTATTGATTCAAATAATCAATCAGTTCCCACTTTCAATGGCGATTTATCGATGGATGTTTATGATAAACTGCAACGTATTACCACCCAAAACAATCACGGAGATGGTAATCTAGTTTATTCAGACCGTCCAAATGTATTGTTTTCGGGGAAAGCAGCTGTTAAAAACGGACAGTTTGCATTTACTTTTATGCTTCCAAAGGATATAAAATACAATTATGGTGGCGGACGAATAAATTACTATGCATCCAATACTGAAAGTGAGGAAGCTCAAGGCTATTTTGAAAATTTCATAGTAGGGGGTACAAATAAAAATGCTGTTTTAGAAACTAATGGTCCAGAAATCAAACTGTATTTAAACTCTGAGAACTTCAAAAGCGGTGATAAAACAAATGAATCGCCACTACTGATAGCTCAGTTGAAGGATGTTAGCGGTATTAATAAAGTAGGAAGCGGTATTGGACATGATTTACTGATTACAATCGATAATGAACCTATGCAATCGAAAGTATTAAATGATTACTTCGAAACAGCTGCTAATTCCTATTCCGAAGGTTCCTTACGATACAAACTGAACGATTTGACCGAAGGTAAACACACCATTACATTCAAAGCTTGGGACTTATTGAACAATTCGGCAAGCGAAACAATTGAATTTGAAGTGATAAATGGTTTACAACCTGTAATCTTTAATGTCTATAACTATCAAAAAGAAGGCGAGATAGTGTCGCATATAAAAGTACTTCATGATCGCCCTGAAACAATATTGAATACATTAATTGAAATTTTCGATTTATCGGGTCGTAAAATTTGGCATTTTACACAAAATAATGCGGATGAAATTCAGTGGGACTTCCGTGGCATTGATGGGATAAAAGTTAAATCAGGAGTTTATTTTTACAAAATAAGTATAAGTACCAATAACAGTGAAGTTTATTCAAAATCAAATAAAATATTCGTATTAGAAAAATAAATTTATTTATACATTTCGAACATTAAATTAATTATTGTATTTTTGCAAACTCAACAAGAAACATATGAAACAAACGTTTTTAATCGTAATACTTTTTCTATCAATTGCATTTACTGCTAATGCTGTAGAACCTAATCCAATTTTCACTGCTGTACCTTCGTTAACTATAGCTCCCGATGCCCGTGCTGGTGGTATGGGCGATATTGGAGCTGCTACTACGCCCGATGTAAACTCGCAATATTGGAATCCATCGAAATATGTGTTCATGGAGAGCGAGGCCGGCGTATCTCTTTCTTACACTCCATGGTTACGTTCATTAGTTACCGATATTGATTTGATATACCTTGCAGGCTATTACAAGTTTAATCCTCGTCAAGCATTAAGCACATCTCTTCGCTATTTTTCGTTGGGCGATATCACCATAATGGATGAACTAGGATACGAACAAAACACAGCTCATCCACTCGAAATGGCTATTGATGTGGCGTACTCACAAATGTTATCTGAAAATTTCTCAGCATCTGCTGCACTTCGCTTTATTTATTCCGATTTAAATAATGGTATTAATCAAGGTGCTGGTAGCGAAATGTATCCAGGAGCTTCGGTAGCAGCTGATGTTTCAGCCTATTATCGCACTCCAATTAACCTTACAACTGGTAAAGGTTTATTATCGTTTGGATTGAATCTTTCGAACCTTGGTTCAAAAATTACCTACGATAAAAATGCTACGAATAACTTTATTCCTACCAATTTACGCTTAGGAGGTTCGTTTGATTATGACATCGACGATTATCAACGTATCAGTTTTAGTGCCGACGCCAACAAACTTTTAGTACCAACACCAAACGCAACAACCGATTTTAATAAAGTATCAATGCTTTCGGGTGTATTTATGTCGTTCAGCGATGCTGCTGGTGGAAGCAAAGAAGAATTGAATGA
This sequence comes from Paludibacter sp., assembly GCA_049317585.1. Taxonomy (GTDB): domain Bacteria; phylum Bacteroidota; class Bacteroidia; order Bacteroidales; family Paludibacteraceae; genus Paludibacter. The sequence continues at coordinate 234 of JBMOHZ010000206.1, read as the reverse complement.
GATAATGTGGTCGGTAGGTGCTGAATATGCCTATAACAAACAATTTTTTGTACGTGCAGGATATTTCAACGAAAATGAATACAAAGGCAATCGAAAATACTTTACAGCAGGTGCTGGTTTTAAACTCAATGTATTTCAGTTGGATGCTGGCTACGTAATTTCAACCTCACAATCGAATCCACTCGATCAAACATTGCGTTTCTCACTTTCGTTCGATTTATTTGGATTGAAAAA
>JBMOHZ010000205.1:0-4947 GCA_049317585.1 Paludibacter sp. | reverse complement strand
TTCAAATAATAATTTTTTATACCCATAATTCTTTCTACATGGTGATTTTCGTCCAAGACAAACAAAGGAACTTCAGGATTGTCTGTTTTTCGCATAAACGAAAGTAAATTTAAACGAACTATCTCTACTATTCCATCAATATTGTAATTGCTGCTATTGTCAAGTACTTTACGATTAATTGTTACAGTCTTGCGGAATAGAATTATTTTTTCGTTTGCATAGCGATTATCGGCTTCTATTAAAGGTATTCTATTGCGTACACGCAAAATATCTTTAGGAATGTTGGCATCGAGAATAAAATCAAAACCTTCCTTACTAATTCCAATCTCTTTCTCTTTTATACTAATGGTAGTTTTATTATCGTAATACTTGGCGCTAATTTTTTGAGCAAAGTAAAAGCGCATCAATTCTTTAATACGGTCTTTAAGCATATAACTTACTACCAAAGCCACAAAAAATGGCATTGTCAAATTACCATAGGTTTGTTGAAATGAAAATGCAACTCCAGTAGCAAAAACCATAGATAAACCTGCTGCAATACTTAAATAAACTTGCTCTACAAGCACACCATCACGTTTCTTTTTGGCATTAATAAACAAATCACTTTCAACATATTTTTTCAAAGCGCCAAGTCTAAATAATAAATCTTTATTTTTATTTGAACTTTCAGGTTCAACATGCAAATAATTATATGTAATTTTATGTTGTTTTTCTTTTTCTAAAACCTCAAGAATTAATGGTTTTAGAATTTCGAGCAATTCAATTTCGTTTTGATGTTTGAATTTGTTAATTATGCCAAATAGTTCTTTTTCAGTTAAATTGGTCATAAATTCATCGCCATAAGCATAATAATTATAAACCACTTGATTAACTGTTGGCGTTTTAATTATGGGGGCTAACTTGCGATATTTATCCAAGATATCTTCAATTTCTATTAGAAATTCTTTAACTAGTTGTTCTTTATCATCAGCATGCGCTGCATTATAAATATAAGCCAACTGATCGCGAATGGCACTTTTAAAAATTGCCGAAAACATTTTAATCTGATATTCGAACTCGGCAATAGTGCTTCGGGTAGGTGATGATGCCATATGTTTCATGGCCGATTCTAAATTATGCAACGGAATAGCTGTGCTTGAAACAATTTCACGCATTAAAAAAACTGGCGTAATTAATCGGGTGTTGGTGCGAATATCTTTGTAAAAATCCTCGCGCGAATATGTGGCCGGATTTATGTCAAGACTATTGGGTACGAATATCCAAGTATTTAACATAAAGTCGTTAACTTTATGTTTTCGTCGTGCTTTGTATGCAATTTTACATTCCAGCGAAAACTTATCGTGTATTTTTGTATGAACAGTAATCATTTAATATTTAATCATTTGCCATTTACTATACGGGTTTTTCAATAACATAGAGTTATAGTATTTTAAATTTCCAGTTACTTCTTGACCCAACCATTCGGGTTTATCAAAACTGTCTGTTTCGCTTGTAAGTTCAATTTCAGCAACTATAAGTCCAATATTTTCTCCATAAAATTCGTCTACTTCAAATTTGAATGGACCGTTTTTAACTTCGTAGCGGTTTTTGTCAATTAGGCCAGGTTCGCAAATTTTCAACAACTCTTCAACATCCGCTACTGGAATTTCTTTTTCCCACTCAAAGCGACTTGCTCCGCTTGCATTACCAATTCCTTTGATAGTGATATATCCTTTATCCCCTTTTATGCGAACACGGACTGTGCGTTCGGAAGCCGACGATAAGTAAGCTTGCATAATGCGAGTCTTTTTTGAGGCTTGTGCCTTAAAAGCATCGGATTTTACTAAAAACTTTCTTTCAATTTCTTGAGCCATTTTTTATTGTTGTCAAGAGTGTCCACCAATTACAATACGCATAATTTTCAGATTCAACGAAAAGAAACTTATTATTTGTAACGGTATAAATTTACGCCAAAACTTGGTTTGCTTAGTTGGCTCGGTAGCGAACGACATTTCGCTATATGGTACTGTTTTTTCTATTACTTGTTTCATAAATATTTCATTTTAAATATATTTCATTATAAAATCATCATATCATTACATCGAAAATACTATTCAGGTATCATCCACCAAAATGGTAATGCTTTAGCTTTGTATATAAACATATAATGCATAAAAAGCTTCATCCAGTGTCCTGCTAAGCCAATTTCACCTACCGTGTCGTTGATATTTCTACCCCATTTCGGGTATTTTTCCCAATCGGGAACAATTGGATTTACGGTCATAACAGCTGCCTGCCCATCCATAATTCCATAACCTGCCGATACAATACAAGCAGCACCCATTCGAGCCATTGAGGCTTTGTGTTTGTGTTCCTTCGAACCTGTTTTTATTCGTTCAACTACATTTTCGGCCACAACTCGCCCCATTACACCCGATGGCATACCAGTACGTGGAGGTGTTGGATAAATTTGCGTGCCATTTTTACTCTTCATTGGCTTGGACATTGGGTGTGGCGGAGCAAATGCAATTCCGGCAGCATATACATTTTCGTAAGCAGGCGATTGATAAATGCTTGGCCAATCTGATGCTTTCCATTCTTCGTAAGGCTTAGGTGTGTAATCGGCATCTACCTTCATAAATCCATTGGGTGCAAAAACATTTGCACTAATATCTTCCTCTTTTTTATTAAAGGCTTTCATACCAGCACCAGCAAATCCAGGAATAAGCATGGCGAAATCGAACTGCTGTGTATGGTACTCACCATCAAGTGTTTCGTAATGAACAAGTTTATCTTCCACCTTTGTAACGCCGGCTCCCGTAATCCAACGTATATTATATTCTTTGAAAATAGATTCGGAAAATATTTTGGTAGGAGTAATATAACCACCTCGTTTTACATAAGCGCCACCCATGCCGAAATCGCCTAATTCGTATTCGTTCGAAATCCAAATAATATTAGCCAAATGCTCGAGTTTACGCTTTTTAATTTCGAAAGCGATATTAAGTGAATACTCAAATGCAGCACCCTGACAAGTTGCCATTGGGTGACCAGTGCCGATAAGGAGCGTTTGTTTTTCCCCTTTTTCCATTTTTGCTAAGCTTTTTTGTAGGTTTTCCCAAGCTTCGGCTGCATGCTGAAATGTACAAACCGAATTAGTAAATCCATCGGGACCAAGCCCTTCAGTGGCAGCAAAATTTAATTTTGGACCAGTAGCATTTATCAAATAATCATATTCAACTAATTCTTCCGAGTCTTTTTGTACCCCTGATACATATCGAATTGATACATACCCTTTTTCATGCTGTGCGTCGCCTTCGGGGTGAAGTGCCACAGCCATCGCTTGTTTGTATTTTATACCCTGACGATTGTACACAGGTGCTAACTCAAATTTCACTTGTTCAGGTGTCATTAATCCCATGCCCACCCAAATATTAGAAGGAATCCATTGATAATTGCTGTTTGGACTCACAACAATTACTTGGTGTTTTTTGCCAAGTTTGCGTTTGGCCAATAATGCTGCGGTATGTCCGGCTATTCCCGCTCCTAAAATTAAAACTGTTGCCATATCTATTAGATTTTAAATGAATTAAAGGTTAATGAAAGGAGATAAAATCAATATGTAATACAAATATATGCTTTTTTATTTTGAAATGACTACTATCCCTATTATTATGTTCAGGTTTCAGATGAGTTTTTTAAATTTCTTTCGAAATAGTTATCGCCGCAATTGTTCCATCAGCCACAGCAGTCGTTATTTGTCGGTATTTTTTGCTAATAATATCGCCAATGGCAAATACATCAGGGATGTTGGTTTTCATATCTTCGTCGGTAATGATGTATCCCCAGTTGTTCATTTCGGGCAAATGCTCGCCCAGCACTGCCACATTCGATTTGAATCCGATAAACACAAATACACCATCCGATATAATTTCTTTTAACTCTTTGGTTTTCAGGTCTTCGACAAATGTAATCATTTTGTCGCCACGTTTTTCGAACTTGCGGGGTTCGTGCTCATACATCACCGATATTTTCTCGTTTTTCTGCAATTCGTCGATTGCAGTTTGATTAGCTGTAAGCTTGTCGAACTGGTGAATCATAGTTACTTTGCTCGCAAATTTTGTAATAAACTGCGCTTCTTCCACCGCCGAATTTCCACCTCCAATTACCGTAACTTCTTTATCAACAAAATATTTAGCATCGCAAGTGGCGCAATACGAAATGCCTTTACCTTTAAAATCGCTTTCGCCCGGCGCATTCATCGTGTTGGGTGTAGTTCCGGTGGCTATAATGATTTTCTTTGCTTTGATGGTTTCCAATTCATCAATTACAATTTCCTTTTTCAATAAATCCACCGAAGTAATATCCACCGCTACTTTAAAATCGATGCCCGTATGCTTTGCCTGTTCGCTCATGAAATGTGCCAACATAAAGCCGGGTTGTGGCTTTTCAAAACCAGGATAATTTGAAACCTGATGCGTAATTCCCATATAACCACCCGGCAAGGCTGGGTCGATTAACACCGTTTTGATTTTTGCCTGACCTAGGTAAATACCAGCTGTTAAACCCGCAGGACCACCTCCCAAAATAGCCACATCGTATTCCGAAACGGTTTTTTTCTGATTGGCTTTTACTGCTGCCACTTCTTCAGTTGACAACATTTTATCCAATCGCTCCACCATTTCCGATTTTTTAATGCCACCGCTAATGGTATCGAGAATTTGTTTGCCGTTATCGAAAAATAACAGAGTAGGAGAGGAGCTCACGCCCAACTTGGTTGCCAACTCACGATTTCCCTGACGGAAAATTTTCACGAATTTGATTTTTTCACCATACAATTCGGCCATAGCGTCGAACTTTGGTGCCAATGCTTCACAAGGTGGACATTCGGTTGAATAAAAATCAACCACTACTTTTCCACCATTCAATACTTCTTGCTGAAAATCAGCTGCGTTTATTTCTTTCATG
>JBMOHZ010000204.1:0-5007 GCA_049317585.1 Paludibacter sp. | reverse complement strand
TCAAAACCAATTTTCAGCTTTCGGTAACCCAAAAAAATGCAGTAACTTCGCAACCCATTTTAGGAACATTTACTATGAAAGCTAGTAAATTCATGCTTGAAATGAACGAAACAAAGGTTTGGTTTGATGGAAAAACCCAATGGGCCTATTCGATAAGCGATAATGAAGTTTCGATTACTGAACCCAATCAAGATGAATTAGCTACTATTAATCCTATGGCTATTCTTTCGGGTTTTAAAGCTAAATCGACTATAAAATTGAGCAAACAAAAAGCAACTCAAAATCACATTATCGAATTAATTCCAAAAAACAAAAAAGAAGAATTCACAAAAGTTGAAGTTCAAATAAACAAGTCGAATAGTAATTTAGCATTAATTAAACTGTATGACAAAAAAGGCTCAATAACAACATTGAATCTCACTAAATACCAGCAAATAAGCAAAATAACCGACGAAATATTTGTATTTAATAAAACAAAATTTAAAGGTGTAACAATAAACGATTTACGATAATGACAGAAAAGGTACGTTGCTTGATAATAGGATCAGGCCCAGCAGGTTATACAGCCGCCATTTATGCTTCCAGAGCTAATCTTGCACCCGTGTTGTACGAAGGCATGCAGCCTGGTGGACAGTTAACAACAACCAATGAGGTTGAAAATTTTCCAGGTTACCCCGAAGGTATAACAGGGCCCGAATTGATGGAAGATTTAAAGAAACAAGCTCAACGATTTGGTGCCGATATCCGCTTTGGTTATGTTACAGCTACAGATCTTTCCGTAGCTCCCTACAAAGTAACTATTGATGGAGAAAAAACAATTGAAGCTGATACACTTATCATTTCAACAGGTGCAACAGCGAAATATCTTGGTTTAGCTGACGAAAACAAATATGCAGGTTCAGGCGTGTCGGCTTGTGCTACTTGCGATGGATTTTTCTACCGAAAACGCAAGGTGGCTGTAGTTGGTGGAGGCGATACTGCATGCGAAGAGGCAACTTACCTTGCAGGCTTAGCCGATAAAGTTTTCTTAATTGTACGCAAACCATTCCTCCGTGCTTCAAAAATAATGCAGGAGCGTGTATTGGCTAATCCAAAAATTGAAGTGCTATTTGAGCACGAAACACTTGGTCTTACAGGCGAAATGGTGGTACAAGGTGCTAATTTGGTAAAACGCCGTGGTGAAGCCGACGAAACGAATAGACATATCGAAATTGACGGGTTCTTCCTAGCTATTGGTCACAAACCCAATTCAGATGTATTTAAACCATGGATTGAAACCGACGAAGTGGGATATATTAAAACTATTCCTGGCACACCACGCACCAATATCCCTGGCGTATTTGCTTCGGGCGACGTGGCCGACCCACATTACCGTCAAGCTATTACAGCAGCAGGTAGTGGCTGTCAGGCAGCTATTGAGGCCGAACGCTACTTAAGCGAAAAAGGAATTTAAAAACACAAATTATCAAAACTAAAAAATCCCGCACTCAACTTTATGAGTAGCGGGATTTTATCATTTATAAGTTTACGTTATTACTTTATAAACCTAAATACTCTCAGCGCGTTTAGCCAAGTTTTGTTCCCATGCCCAAGCGCTACGGAGTGTTTCTTCAACTGTTTCGGCGGCTGTCCAGCCAAGTACATTATTGGCATACGAAGGATCGGCCCATACTTTTTCGACATCACCACTACGTCGACCAACAATTTTGTGTGGAACATCAACGCCTGTTACTTTCATAAATGTTTCGATTATTTCCAGTACCGAAAGACCACGACCAGTGCCCAAATTAAATGTTTCGATTTGTGAATTGATATTTTTCTCCAACAAGCGTTTTACTGCAATTACGTGTGCTTTAGCTAAATCCACCACATGTATGTAATCGCGTACACACGAACCATCAGGTGTATTGTAGTCGTTGCCAAAAACCGACAATTGTTTGCGCATGCCAATGGCAGTTTGCGTTACAAAAGGAAGTAAATTATTAGGCACACCATTTGGTAATTCGCCAATTTCAGCCGAAGCATGAGCTCCAATTGGATTGAAATAACGCAAGATAATACTTTGCAAATCAGCATTAGCAGCCAAGGTATCGTGTATTATTTCTTCGCCAATTTGTTTGGTATTGCCATAAGGCGATTGTGCTAATTTAATAGGCGCTTGCTCGGTAACAGGCAAAATATCGGGCTGGCCATAAACAGTACACGACGACGAAAACACCATGCTTTTAACCTTATGTATAGGCATTAATTGCAAGATATTGATCAGCGATACTAAATTGTTACGGTAATACATCAAAGGTTTTTCAACCGATTCGCCTACAGCTTTGTTAGCTGCAAAATGAATAATGGCGTCAATGTCCTGATATTTTTCAAACATGCGATCCATGCTTACATAATCCACACAATCAATGTTTTCGAACGCCGGACGAATACCCGTAATTTTTTCTATACCATTTAATACGTCGATATTCGAATTTGATAAATTATCAACAATAACAACCTCGAAACCTTCTTTCTGAAGTTCTACCGTAGTATGCGAACCAATATAACCGGTTCCTCCTGTAACTAATATTTTTGCCATGCTATAATTATTTAAAAAGTTGTTTTGGATAAACTCCTTTACGTATTAACTCATTGATTTTCAATACTACCTGTGGACGATCTTCGGCATAGGTTACACCAAACCATTTGGAAGTTGTATCGAGCACTTTACAACTAGCTTTTCCTTCAACTATAAGGTTATTAACCGCTAATGGAATATAAAATTCCGATTTTAGTTTTTGACCGTTTTCGGCTAGGAACTCAATAAAGTATTTTTCGGAATAATCAAAATAATCGGGTGTAAAGCCCCACATATTCATTGATACAGGCGTATTTGCCGGAATGGCTACTTCTTCGCTTTTTTCGTCGAGGTAAATAATAGCACCACCTTTTTCTTCAATGTGTGTGCGTTCAACTACATTTGTCAAATTACCTTTTTCGTCTACTTCACATATACCACGACTCACCGATCCACTTTCGGATAATGTATTGCCTACGTGATAACCTACCATGCAATATTCGTTTTGTTTGCCAACTACGCTACGTAAAAAATCAGCCAAAACTGCAAATGACTCCTGACCATAAAAATCGTCGGCATTAATTACTGCAAAAGGTTCTTTAATTGCGCCTTTACCCATTAATACAGCATGGTTTGTTCCCCATGGTTTTTCGCGTTCGGCAATGTAAGTGCAACCTGCAGGTACACTTGTAATATCCTGAAATACAATTTCAACATCAATAAGGTTTTTAAACTTATTTACAACAGCTTCCTTGAAATCAGCTTCGAAGCTTTTGCGAATTACAAATACAATTTTACCAAAACCAGCTTTGATGGCATCGTAAATTGAATAATCCATAATGGTTTCGCCATTTGGTCCTAACCCATCGAGTTGTTTTAAACCGCCATAACGGCTTCCCATCCCTGCTGCTAATACAAATAATGTTGGTTTCATTTACTAATATATTAATTTTAAATATGATATACTTAACAATCTAAATAATACTACTTGAAAAATACGAATTGCAAAAATACAAAAATCTTTCGACAAAATAAAGCTAAAATTGAATTTGAAAAATTTTAGTTATAAACATGCAAAACAAATGACTGAGGGTCAACACTCAATAAAAATTGTTGATAAATAATTAGTAACTGGCATTGGATGACTTGGAAATAATAGCTATTTTTGCAAAAATACGAAAATTTAAAACCATTAGCGTGACAGCACCAAGTAACAAACAAATACTCATATATATTTCGATAGCCGTTATATTCTCCTTATTAATAACCACTTACTTTCTGATTAAGACACCCGAAACTAAACCCAAGGTAGAAATACCCAATAATTACAAAGATTGCAACCAGCTAATTAATGCCAGCGCACCCATAGAGCCCGCCGAAATTATTCGAGACATTAATACCGTTCAATTAGTACATGCGATGAGAAATGGCTTAAAAAGGCCATTCGCAACCAATGCCGAATTTGATTCGACTATAAATAAAATGGTTGAAAAATATGAACTTGTGGAAATAAAAGATTGTAGGTTGTACCACCTAAAATCGTTGAAACACTCACATCCATACCTAATACCCGAGGCTGTAAGTATGGTTGATGAGATAGCCTATCGGTTTCAGGCTAAACTCAAGGAGAAAAAATTGGGTAATTATTGTTTTTTCCTGACTTCGGTACTGCGTACGCTCGAATCGCAAGAAAAACTGAGCATGCGCAATGGAAATGCTTCGGATACTACAGCCCATTTTTACGGCACTACGGTTGATATATCGTACAAACATTTTTTGAATTTGGACAACGATTCCATAGTGCCTAAATGGGAAATAATACAGGAACTCACCAAAACGCTTCTCGAAATGCGCAAAGAATGTAAGCTGCTAGCTGTACGCGAGCGCCATCAATCTTGCTTTCACATCACAGTAGTGTGTTGTAAGCCTAAGGAAACAAAATTAGAAAACGAATAAAAGGATTTATTTTATCATTTTCAGTCCGCTTAGCGCTGAACTATCGTTGGGCCGAAGTATAAGCGCTTGATTGAAAAGCACTTTAGCATCAGTTGGTTTATTAAGATTCAGTTTGGTCCATGCCAGCATAATTACCGATTCGTAATCGAGCGGATAAAGATTGAAGTTTTTTCCAAACAAATTGGCTGCATTATTATAGTCTTTTCGATTATAGTAAATCACTCCCAACCAATAATTTGCAACGGTATTTTGAGGATCAATTTTAAGAATTTGTTGGTAATGTACTTTCACTTTTTCCCAACTTTCGATAGCACTTAATGGTTTAACACATCCAAAGCGTGCTTCAATAGCATAGGGTTTTAATGCAATAGCAATATCATAATATTTAATAGATTCGGTGTATTGTTTTGCCAAATACGATAGCCATCCCATTCGAACATTGATAATATAACTATCCTTTGCATAAATCGCCTTTAAATCATTAATAGCTG
>JBMOHZ010000203.1:0-5021 GCA_049317585.1 Paludibacter sp. | reverse complement strand
GAAAAACGGGAATTGAGAATTTAAAAACGAAACTTTTTTTATACGACCGTGCAAATATACGTATTATTTCAAATTCAGTATTTGCTCTCCATAATTTCTACCTTCAAAACAGAACCTATTAATCAATCGTTAGCCGAGTTGCAAATAATTTCCGTGTCCAAATCTTAAATTTAAAATTTTGTAAACGGTATGTATTGTTCAAGTTGCTACGCAATTAATCACAAGCTATTTCAACCCTAACCACAGTGCCCTGGCCTATTTCACTCGTAACTGTAAAAGTGCCATTCATTTGTTTAATCTGCTCTTTCATGCTTACCAAACCAAACGAATCTTCTTGTATCTTATGGTTTTGGTCAAATCCAACACCATTATCAATAATTTCGAGCATCAGTAAATCTTTAATTTTTGAAAGTTTTACGTCAACCTTTGTTGCATTGGCATGTTTTAAAATATTAATTAGAGATTCTTGAAAAATACGAAACAAAACTATGGATTTTTCCTGTTCAATATTCAGTTGTGTAAGTGTGTTTTCAAAGTTACATTTAATATGATGTATTTCTTCAAAGCTCTGTAAGTGAACTTCAATGGTTTCAATAAGGCCAAGCAACTCAAGCTGCTCCGGTCTTAAACCATTCATAATCATACGAGTCTCTATTTGCGCAACAAACGATTCCATGCGAGTTGCAATCTGATCACAGTTTAATGTTTCACTGCTTTTCAACATTCTATTGATATAGATACCCATCTCCATTTTTAGCGCAACCAGGTATTGCGCCACACTGTCGTGAATTTCCAGCGTAATAGCAGCTCTTTCATTTTCACGCACCTTTAGAAGATGTGATGAAAAGTTCTGCATTTGTTCTCTTGATGCTTTTAATTCCTCTTCGGCCTGTTTACGTTCAGTTATGTCAACTGAACTCGATAATATTGCATAGTTTTTCCCATCTTCATCTTTTAAACACTGATCAATTATATAAAATGTTTTCAGTTTTCCATTCAATTCAAACGAATCTTCGTATTCTTTGTAACCTTCGGAATCAATCAATAATTTGTTTTGATTATAATATTTTTGAGCTACATCAATCGGGAAGAAATCAAACAATGATTTCCCAATAATTTCGGAAACTGGAAGTCCAAACTGATGAGCAGATGATTTATTTACCATCAGGTATTTTCCTTCAGAATCAAGTATTATCATGCTTGCACCAGAAAATTCAAAAAGATGCTCATATTGCTTTTTACTATAATTTAATGCTTGCTCAATTTTTTTTATTTCTGTAATATCCCGTATATGACCTAATACCGAAATAATATTATTTTCACTATCATATTCCGGACTCAGCAACCAGTCAAGATAAACTTTTCCCGTTTTTCCTTCAAATTCTACCAGTTGATTCTGTGATTTTCCAGAATCAAAAACGGATTGAATGCATTTTTCCCATAAATCACAATCTTCAGTTGGAAATCCAAGATCGCGATGCGATTTTCCGATAAAATCTTGATGTTTTATACCAGTAAGTTTAAATGCTGAAGGGCTGGCATATAGATGCTTATAATTTCGGTCAAAACGATTTATAATATCCTCTGTGTTATCGGCAAGTGTGCGATATTTTACCTCTCTATCCTTTAATGCAACTTCATCCTGTTTTCGTTTCGTAATATCATAAAAGCTAACCAAGCTTGCCCATACATTTCCATGTTCGTCTTTTACAGGAGAACCAAATATTTCCAAATGAGTTCTGGTACCATCCGGTCTTTCCACAACCATATCATCAATTTGAGAGTGCTCTCCCTGCATCCCTTTTACAATCGGCATTTCGTCGACCAAGTACGATTGCTGCGTATTATTTTTAAATGCTTTATAAACTTCGGCAAGATTTTGCTTCGATGCATCAGGTAAAATACCCCGACCAAGCAAATGTAACGCTTCTTTATTGGCTAAAAGTGGTTTGCCCGAAGGAGCTTCCACCATAAAAACGCCTAATGGCAAATTATTGATAAGTGAATCAAAAAGTTCATTCTGACGTTTTAGCGCTGATTCAATCGCTTTGCGTTCAGTAATGTCCTGAAAATAACCATATATTTTCCGATTCTCTAAATCGGGTTGACAAATTGTTCTTATGCTTTTTTTATTTCCTTTTGCCGTAATAATTTCTACATCAATATCATAAGTTTCGCCCAGATGTATTGCTCGTTTTACGGCTTCTTCTATTTTAATCAATGAATCAGGTGTAAAAAAATCTTGTCGCTTATCTATTTTAGGAATAAATGTCGAATCGAGTTCCTGTATTGTATACATTTCGCTTGTCCAAAGAAGCTCCATGTTATCGATATTTAATTCCCAACCACCAATTTTCCCTATTCGTTGCGATTCTTCAAGTATGGTTTGTATTCTTTTATTTTCATTCTCAGCATTCTTTCTATCCGTAATATCTAACACAAAAACAGATAACCCAATAACAACGCCATTGTTATCAATAATTGGATTATAAATATCTTCGTAAAATGCACGGTGTAAATTTGAATCACCATATTCTTCTTCAAATCTGAGATGATTTCCCTTCAAAACCTGATCGAAATTATCTTTGGCTTTTTTGCGATCGATTGGATTTTGAATTAGTTCGAGCATATTCATACCTACTGCTATATCTACACCCCATATTAATTTCATTGTTTGCTTATGGAGTGTTGTAAAAGCTGTATAACAATAATTTACATCGAGAGAAAATATAATGATGTTTTGAGAACTTTCAAAAATTGAATTTAAGGCAGCAAATTTATTCTGAATTTCATTTTCACTCCTTCGCAACGAATCTTCAACGTTTTTCAGGTCGGTTATATAACGCGAAATACTTGAAACATACTGTTCACCCTGAAATTCAAATAATCTGGCAGAAACTAAACTCTTGAAAGCTGTGCCATCTTTCCGAACCATAGTGGTTTCAATATTCTCAAATGTGCCATTTTTTTGAATTTCGTCAAGCAATAATTTGCGATCATTGGGATTTTGCCATAAATTCAGATTAAACCTTGTGCCATTTAATGCTTCTTCCCTTGTATATCCGGTGTTTTTTGTAAATCCATCATTTACTTTCATTACCTTCGAGTCGGTAAGTCGCGAAATAATGGCTATATCGGGGCTTGTGTTGTATATTAATTCAAAGTAATTAAAATCAATAAAATCCAAGCTTTCGTCAATTAATGGCAAGCTGGCATCCAGCGTGTTAGCATTGAGCAACTGCTTCAATTTCCGATTTTGCTCCTGCAATTCCTGCAATTCAGCAATAAGTTGCGCCTTCGTTTTGTGGTGTGTGTTCATAGCATTCCATTTTGTGCAGTTGAATACTAAATAAATCGCAGTAAAGATATGAAATAAGTTTTAAAATACAATAAAAAACTTATATTCTCAATAAAACATATTTAAAATCTTATTTTTGATATTTACATCAAAAAAACAATTGAACGAATTAATTTCTAAACTCTCAAAAATCCCAACTCATAAACCATAGGTTGTAGTTTTCCGGTTACTTGCAATATAATTTGATGAGATTTATAAAAAACAATATTTAAAATGCTCACCGCAAAGCCACATGTTCAACATGCCGCTTTGCGGTGAGCATTCTTTAATCTTAGGAGTTTTTATATGTATTATTTTTATAGAATCAAAGCCAGTAATATCCATGTACCCCAACCAATTGCTTCCATTCCAATAAGTTGACCTTTATCCTTTTTATTATAATAACTTAAATATTTTAAGTTACTATACTCTACTTGTATGTTTTTATTCAACAATTCTTCTGCGCCATTTACCACCGCCAAAGTAAAAACCTATATTAATTGTCAGATAACTATTAGCTGAAGTGCCCACTTCCTGCATTATATTAGCAGCATCGTAGGTTTTAGTTCGTGGAATCATATTATATTCCATTGCCAAACGAAGTCGACCCAACTCAAAACCACCACGAACGGCAGCTCCAATTGTTCGGGCTGGCAATGGAAATTCATTATACGTATAGTTTATATTTTCCGAAGTATTATAATCCATTTTAATATCCCAAATGCTATAAGAGCCAAGTCCTGCACCTAAAAATGGAGCAAATGAACTTCTACCATCGTGAAAATAATAATCACCAACAATCATAGAGTTGGAACTTAAATGCATGGTTGCTGTAGCTGTTGTTGAGCTAAGTTCCTGCATATCGCGCACCATAAATGCACCACCAAATTTTACACCCACGTTAATGTTATCTTTCACATTGTAACGTATGTCCAACAAATCAATTGACAAGCCGGCTCCCATTGTAGGAACACATAATCCGATATTTCCGGCTACACGTACTTTACCTTACTGTTGAGCGTGCAGACCAACAAACATACCTAAAAACAAAATTGCTAAAAAGAAGTTTTTCATAAAAAATGTTTTAAAATTTATATTAAGTAATTGATAATTATTGTACTATGTTATTAAAAACTGCGCAAAATGTTTTAATACCGTTTGAAAAATAAAAAGCTTACAAAGATATAAAATATAATTCACATAGTTTGCAATTTAATTATTTTAAATTGCAAATAAATACACAAAATTAAATGGAAATATTTTAATCAATATTATCCGATTTTTCCACAATAATACCCTTGTATTTATTGTATAAAAACGAAATGATAAGAAGAAGAATACCTAAGGATACAAATAAGATTGTTTTTGAAATGGTACTCAATTGCGATAAGTCGTAAATGAAGAGTTTTACGAGTGTTGCTCCAAATAGTGCAATGGCCGCTATGCGTAAATGTTTTAAGTTTTTCCAAATACCAACTACAATTAAAAGCAGCGAATAAACTCCCCACAGAATACTAATTCCCAATTTGTCAGTTTGTTCTACGCCGTTTAGTGCCAAAATGTTTTGAAGTTCACTGCTCAACATCCAAAGCATTACAATATTCAAGGCTACATCAAAATGCATTCTGTTTAACTTATCAAAAAGCACCGAATTACGGTAACTATAGGCCGAAACAAGTGCCGG
>JBMOHZ010000202.1:0-5031 GCA_049317585.1 Paludibacter sp. | reverse complement strand
CAATATCAACCCTCACAATATACATTCCGGCAACACTCAATTCAGTTTCAAAACGATTTGTTTCGTTGGTTTTTGTTACAAGCAATTGCTTTCCGGTGGCATCATATATCCTTATCACAGCATTTGTTGATAAGTTGCTGATTATAACTTTCGAACCAACTACCGACACAACGGGTTTCCTATCTGCCGTTTGCTCTTCTGTTGCAGTTGAAATGCGTTGCGGAATAATGCTGAAACGGCTATTGTTTGTACCTGCATCGGCTGTAAAGCTGTACGATTCGCTCAATAAGTCGGTGCTGGCTCCGGTTTTATTATCAACCAATAAAAGTTTCGACAATCCTGCCACATTTACATTGCTTGCGCTGATAGTGCTTGCGCCTCCTGTTTTAGAGAAATAGCCTACCGGCAAATTTGTAGCATTGCCTATTGGCAAAGCATTGTAAGCGTATTTTACGTCGTTCAGCACAGTGTAGATTTGTGGTTTGGCGATAGTTGTAGTTATCCATTTTTCCAAATCCTGCCCAATTTCGTAATCGCTACTCAGTTCATTGTCGAAAATCAACGTGCTGAAATCTGTTCCCGAAACATTCGTCATATTTAATTGCAACGACTGCTTTAAATCCTGCTGAACCACGCTGCGCACTGCCTGACGGCCCGAAAGTGCAAACGTTATTGGAGCGGTTCTGCCTACCTGTACAAAGAATGCTTCGAACGGATTGATGCTGCTAACTAAGTTTTTTGCTTGCCCAACGTATGTGCTTCCATTCCAAGTTGTGAGGTAGTTAATGCCAACATTCGAGCCGGCGAATTTGCTTATGTAAGGTTGCCCAATCAGGTTCCAACCTTTGTGATTTGCACCCAGACTACCGTCGTAGAATGTGGTGGGAACGGTAGCATCGGTTTCGCATTCGGCTATGGTTTTGTTCAGCGCAAACGAAAGTATTTTTGTTCCCAGACCGGTTTTTAAGCCGTAAGCATAGCCTTTTTTGGCGGTTAGTGTTCCGCTTGTAACGTGGCTCCAGTTATTTACTGCGCCGTTGATAGCCCGGTTTGCGCCATCGTAAGTCAGAATAAAGAAATCGGTATCGAGCGTTCCGCCACCTACCATGCTAATGTCACTTACATTCACATCGCAAGGGAACGAAAGGAAATACCATTTGGAGTCGAGCATGGTTTTTTCGAAGGTCAGTGTGCCGTTTACCGTCATGCAACTGCCCAATTTGGCACTAAACGAATCGTTGTCGTCGGCTTTTAATATAATGTCGTTTACTGTTACTGTGTTTGACAAATTAAGTTTTGCACCCGAATTAATTGTCAACTGATTCATTTCGCGCTGAGCTCCTACATTCAATGTACTGTTGCATTGCAGAATGACGTTATTTTCAGCAGTCATACCTACTTCAGCACAGCTTTTTGTGCCTGTAACGTTTAAATCCACAGGGTCGATAAAGTGAACAGCAAGAATTACCACATTCCCTTTAGTTGTAACTGTATTTCCATCAGTAAATGCGTCAGGCAATAACATAACTTTCACATTGTTTATGTCATTGGTTTTGGCATGTGCAGAGGCTGTTCCCGTAATGGACAAAGTAAGTGTCAGGTCACTTTTTCGAATAATGCGGGCTGTTAATCCTGCGGGCAGGTTTCGTACAATGGCCTTACCTGTTTCTACAAAATTTTCGTTATTGGTTCCGGTAAAAGTTGCTCCACTGGTATTATCGTGCGTTATTGTAATTGTTTCGTTGATTTTTCCATCGTTGAATGATGATTCTTTCACATTGTCTTTATTGTATGTTACACCCGGTGTAAGTGTTTCTATCAATGTTAACACAGTACCATCCCACCAACCTGTTAACGGCGGATTGCCACTTTCATAATTTTCTATCCAGCCATCCAGAACCCAAGCGCCATAATCAAAATAAAGTGAGCTACCATACTGGCTTGAATAATAAGGTTGTTCGTTGTATGTACCAGCTTCTGAGAAAATATGTTCAGGATAATATCCGTCCTGACTTGCTGAATATTTGTTACCTTCAAATTTAAAATTATATTCATCGCCGTAAAACGTGGCTTCACTTGTAGTTACATAAGCCCGAACATAATATTTTTGTCCTCCAGATAGGTTAGTTAGTGTACTTGTAAAGTCTCCCAATTCTGTTCCTTCTGAGCTGCGATCATTATCTATTGTAGGCAATGGAGAAGTGTTCCAGCAAACCCCTTTTCCTAAAATAGTTATTCCATCTACAGCCGTTAAAAAACCTCCTGAAATGGCAGACGTGCGACTTACATCCGAAACAACATCGGTTTGAATGTCTAAGCCGGAAATAAATGTAAACTCTTCGCCATATCTTGTTTCAACCGAATTTGTAGCATAAGCACGAATGTAATAAATCTGGGATGCAGTTAATCCGTTTACCACTGATGTATAAGCACCAATGCCTGTTCCATCAGTTGTTTTGTTATTGGCAATGGTTGGGTTTGGTGATGTACTCCAACAAACACCGCGGGCTGTGATAGGAGATGCGCCTTCATAAGTAATATTGCCACCACAACTAATTGATGTACTGCTTGTTTTGACAAATTCCGAAGTGCTAAGTAAAATCTTTTTAGGAGTTTTAAATATTTCAGAAGTAGCATAAGCAGTACCTCCACAGTTACTTGTTGCCTGAACTTTAAAATAATATTCCGTGTCGTCCTGAAGATTTAACACATCAATAGAGGTGCTTGTTCCGCTTCCCGACTGAATATAATTGTCAGTTTTATCATAAATATACCAATTATAGTTTGCAGTACCAGGATTTCCATTCGCATCCCACGTTATAGTATTTTTATCTTGCGTTACAGTAGCGACGGGGGATGTGGGTGCGTTCAGAAAATCGCAATATTTCGTACAATTAAATGATACATGAGCTCCTCCTCCATTTTCGTAAAACTCATATACAAAATTTTTGTTTCCGGCCTGAGTAACATCTATATAAGTTGTATTGGTTCTATAACCATGTATACTCCAGTCGGATCCTATAAAACTTCCACCATCTACACTTAACCGCACACCGTCATCGCCACCTAATGTAATTTGATACCTACCTGTACTCAAATACTTGGTCATTTTAAAACGTATTAAAAATTGCTCACTATACATGGTGCCATTTACAGTAGGACCATTACCTGCCCAGTCGCGGTTGAAATTGGCATCTTCGGTAATTGTGCCTTTGAAAATTGCATTTTCGAACGAAGGACTATTATAATTTGCACCCGGATTTGTGTACACATAACCTATCCACGATTCATTACCAAAGTCTCCAGAATCAAAAAGGGTTTTCGCGGAAGCGGCTGTTCTGTAGTAACCGGAAGTTCCTGTTACACTCGTTTTATTTGCTAATACACGGTAGTAATAAGTAGTGTTTGGTGCTAATCCACTTACAGTTTGAGTCAAATTTGTACCACAGTCCAACGCATTGTAACCTGATACGAAAGAACTGAAATTTGATGATGTAGAAACATCCAATTTATAACTTTCAACCACGCCTACAGTCGGTGCCGACCAATTGGCCGTAAAACTTACATCGGATATATTGGTTGCTGCCGCCGGAATCGGAACTACCATAGCATAACTTTCAGTCCAACCAGGTGAGTTAACCAATGTGCCATTATTACCATTGCTCGTAAGGTCGGCAAGTGTAGTGCCTGAGTTTGCATCAAAATTCCAATATCCAACTAAATTCGAAGAACCTGCATTTACTTTGTTATACATATAGTCCTGAATAGTTGATTGCGAGCGACTCGAATTCCATATGCGTACTTCATCAATTTTGCCATTAAATAACTGGGAATATACACTGGACTTGCCTATAAATAAATTTTCGGAATTCGGAACATTGCCACTCGACAAATTCGATGGTTCAACATTCCCGTTAACATATAAAGTCCCAACCAATCCATCCCAGGTAGCTGCCACATGCACCCATTTATTTATCGGGATATTGTTTATGCCATTTATGTATTTCATCGAAGCATTTCCTGTGCCCGATTGCCAAACTTCTGCACATAATTTACCATTGTTAATGTATAAATTATAATCACCTGTTTTTCGGATAATTGAATTAACGCCACTTGCTGTTGTGCAATAAATCCATGCTTCGAGTGTATATCCCGAAACTCCCAGATTATTCAAAGCAGATGACGACCCAAAACTAATATAGTTCGTTGATCCATCGAACGACAAACAATTACCGGGTGTTGAAAATGCATTACTTTCCACAAAATTCGAAGCTGTACCCGTTTTAGCAAAGTTACTAAGCGAACCATTCAGTGCATTCGAAGTTTTATCTGTAACTGTTGAAATGGAAGAATTATCGCCTGCAGCCGTTCCCTGATTAAAATTGTAATACGCCACTAATCCACTTTCGTTACCGACCAATTCGTTGTACATAGTCGATTTTATCTCCGATTCTGTACGGGTTACATTCCACACCCGCACTTCGTCAATCGAACCATTAAAAAACTGTATATTATCATTTACTGAACCATTGCCTATGCCCAAACCTACATTCTGATTGTACATTCCAAAAGTAATAGTGACTTTTTTAACTCCATCTACATATAAACAGGTTCCATTGCTAACGCCAACATTAAAACTAAAGGCCACATGATGCCATTTATTGTCGTTCAAGTACATTCCTGAACTAATATTGCCCCTGCCTCCCCATTCATAAGCCACCAATACATTATCATACAAAAACAAACCATAAGCCATTTGTTTAATAACAATGCCACGATGGCCACTACCGGCATTTGGGGTTTTTATCCATGCTTCAATAGTTCCCTGCGTAAGTTGCAAGTTGGCACTATTACCAATATTCACCACATCGTTTACTCCATCAAATGCCAGTGCATTGCCAGGGGCTGTCATAATTGGTGGAGACTGCTTAATACTTGCAGAATATATCGAAAAGCTGCTTTGAATTGCTAAAATAATAATAACGATGAGTTTGGAGTTAAGTGATTTCATAAGGCATTCAATTTGATGAG
>JBMOHZ010000201.1:0-5041 GCA_049317585.1 Paludibacter sp. | reverse complement strand
TTTTTGAATTCTTCCATCGAACCAAAAGCAGCATTTATGGCCTTGGCGAGCGATTCGGATGGTTGCGAACCTTTGACTGGCGTTAGCGAAAGAAAATAAAAATTGTGATTCCAAATTTGAGCTGCATTGTTAAACATCGGTCCATCCGACTTTTTTACAATGGTATCAAGTTCAGCATCAGCAAATTCGGTTCCTTCAACCAAACCATTCAGGTTATTTACGTACGTTAAATGATGTTTTCCATAATGAAACGATATAGTTTTTTCAGTTATTATGGGCTCCAATGCATTGTGTGCATAAGGCAATTCGGGCAATGAAAATTTCATGATTTATTTTTTTTAAAATTTTAGTATGTGTATTAATAACATTTTTTGTTGTTTATAGTAAACGAAAAAACACTTGATTTTGTTTGAATAATGCGTTTATTTTTATTAAAAAGGATTCAAATTGTTGTACATACTATTTTTTATTCGGATATTTGCATACAAAATTTAAAAAATCAACTAAAAACACCTGTATCATGACAAGAACAATTCGAATTCTTTTTTTTGCTGCTCTAATTGGAACTACATTTTCTGCTTGTAAAACAAAACAAAAAGTTACAAAAATACCTGGAGCAAACGTAGAAGCTACAGCACCTGTAACTAACACTACACCTGCAGTTAAACCACAACAACCAACACCTGTACCAACTGGAGCTGAACAAACTCGTAACGAAAAATTCAGTTTGGCCGATGGTGAAACAAATGCTGATGCACTAAAATATAAATACCATGTTGTAGTTGGAAGTTTTAAAAGTCAAGTAAATGCCAAAGGATTACAAAGCACACTTAAAGGCGAAGGAAATACAGCACTAGTAGTTGTAAATGAGCAAGGTATGTTTCGTGTTTTAATTGCTTCTTTCAATGAATATGCACAGGCACGTGCACGCATTAATCAAATCTCACAACGATTCCCTGATGCTTGGGTGTTAGTACAAAAATAAATCTAAAATTAATAATAACCAGAAAAAGAGCATCATATAATTGTTGCTCTTTTTTTATTCAAATCAATATTATGACTCGTATTTTGATAGTAGGACTTGGAGGTGTAGGAGGTTATTACGGTGGATTGTTGGCGCGTAAATATACCGACAGTGAAGAAGTTGAAATCTATTTTTTGGCTCGTGGAGCTCATCTCGAAAAAGTAAAAGAAAATGGGTTAACCATAATTGCCGAAGATGAAACCTTTGTAGTGCACCCTAAGTTGGCAACTGATAATGCAACCGAAATTGGCATTGTTGATTTTGCCCTTATAACGCCTAAAAGTTATGATTTAACAACAACTATAGAGCAGATAAAACCATGTATTGGCTCCGAAACTGTGATTTTACCTTTGCTTAACGGTGTCGATATAAGCGATCGAATTCGTAAAATGCTACCAAATACCGAAGTGTGGGATGGCTGTGTGTACATTGTTGGTCGATTAAAAGAGCCTGGAGTAGTTCAAAGTTCAGGTGGTGTGCACGACTTGTTTTTTGGCAACGACAAAAGTGAATCAATAAAACTGCAACAACTGGAAAAAATATTGTTGGACGCTGGAATTAAAGCTAATTATAGTAGAAATATTCGTATGATTATTTGGCGAAAATATATTTTTATTTCTACTTCAGCAACGCTTACTTCTTATTTTAATGTTGGATTTAGAGACTTGCTAACCGATAACAATCGTAAAGAAACGACTTTAAAACATATAAATGAAGTAGTTCAGTTAGCACAAGCCGAAGGAGTTGTTTTCGAAAACGATATAATTGAAACAACCATTAAGCATATCGAACGATTACCATTTGGCACCACTTCATCCATGCATAGTGACTTTATAAACGGTCGTCGTACAGAACTCGAAACGCTTACCGGCATTGTAATAGAACTTGGAAAAAAGCTGGGAATTGAAACACCTGAATATGAGAAAGTTTATAATGCATTATTGTAAATACAATTTGCCCAAATGTAAAAAAATATACAAATAACCATAAAGCATTGAAACCTGATAATAAGAGAGGAGATTACTGTCTAAGCATGTAAAAAATTAAGTAAATTGGGTGGGAATTAAATTACAACTCCAGTTTTCATTATTTCATTTAAGAATCCACTTTCATCATTGTTTTTTTCAATCAATATAGGCTCAATTCTATCATCTATTCCTCTTTTTAGCTTCCAAAGAAGCGGAGCATAATTAAAAAAATCATCATTTATTGAATTTACAATAATTGCAACATCAATATCACTCCAAACGTTCTGTGTGCCTTTAGCATACGAGCCATAAAGAACCACCTTATCTATATTAAAGTGCTTAGAAACAAGCAGTTTATATGCAATAAGTTTATTTAAAATTTCTCTATTATCCATGCTTTTAATTCTTTTGTGTTATCCAAAATGAAATTGCATCGCTCTTTAGTCAAGCTTTTCATTAATCTTTCTTTATGCGAAGGATATCTTGCTTCAATATTTAATGGTTCAAGTATATCTATAAAATCAATAAAATGCTCAGGGAACATATCATAAATTTCTGATTTTTTTGCTAAAAGTGTCAAACTATGAGTAAAGGGTGCTGGTTCAGTATTTTTTGAATTAAAATAAGCTTTTAGTATTTTTTCAATTGTTTGATGACACATAAAACCAACATAAAGATAACGACCTGTATTCAACATTGCTAAAGCAGTATCATAGTCATAATCAGACAATTCAGTCCAGTACTTTACCTTATCATTCATTTTACAATATATTTAATTTCGTTGCAAATATACAAAACTTCTTTCTGAATGAATAACAAATTCCGTAGAAACGTTTTTTTAAAAATATTCTCAGAATTTCTGTACTTTCTCGCTACAATTTTCGAGTAACCGAATAGGTTGGGATACTTTCGTGTTTGTATTTATTGATGGCAGTAACTACAAATGTATAATATCCGTGATATTTTTTGTTGAGTTGACGAATATCAACACAATTATCGGTAGTTCTGGTTATTATATTTTCGGGATTATTAAAATCACCCACTTTTTTGCCTTTAAATGCATACACTACGTAAAATACAATTTGGCAACCTCCCTCCTCTTCTACTTTATCCCAAAGCAAATAGGCTTCAGAATCATCTTTTACAATCCGCAAGTTCTGAGGTTCAGCTGATTCTTCGCCTTTTATATTTCTGTTTACAGGCGTTAATGCTGGATATTTATAATAATTTTTATGCAGCGTATCGTTTAAACTTAGTAGATTTTTCAACACACCTTTGGCACTAAAATATACAGTTCCATCTATTTGAATGTATTGTTTATTATGATTCAATTGGCGCGCCAATTCATTCCCTTTGCGCCACGCTTCGTTAGCTTGTTTATTTCCTAGTTGCGAAGCATAAAGTCCGATATATAAATTTTTCCCAAAACTGTTTTCGCTCCACCATTTAGCTAGTACAGCATAGTCGGCTACTTTTTTACCAATTTCCCAATATAGTTGCGGCACCACATAATCAATCGTTCCTTCTTGCAGCCATTTAAGAATATCAGCATAAAGGTCATCGTAATTTTGCACACCAGCTTGCGTAGCCGAACCTCGCGGATCAACACTGCTGTTACGCCAAACGCCAAAAGGTGAAATTCCAAATTCGACCCATGGTTTAATGCGTTTAATGGTTTGTTGAAGTTCGGCAATTACCATATTTACATTATTGCGTCGCCAGTCGTCTTTTTGATTTGGGGCAAAACCTCTTGGATTCATTCTAAATGAATTATCATCCGGAAACTCCTCGTTATTAACACGATACGGATAAAAATAATCGTCAAAATGAATGGCATCAATATCATATCGCTCCACTACATCTTCCACCACTTTGTTTAAAAAATCACGCGTTTCGTCCAATCCTGGGTCAAAATAATATTTATCGCCATATTTCACAAATAAGTTTCTGTTTTTGTAAAATAAATGATCTTTGAATAACACATTTAGATTTTCACTATTGGTTACTCTATACGGATTTAACCAAACATGAACATCGATAAAGCGTTTGTGAGCTTCGTCAATCATAAATTGAAGTGGGTCATAAAACTCGTTTGGCTTAACACCCTGTTTTCCTGTAAGCCAATGCGACCAAGGTTCAAGCGTGGACGTATAAAATGCATCGGCTGTTGGTCTGATTTGAAACACCACAGCATTGAAATTCAAGGCATGCAACGAATCGAGCATCTGAATCATTTCAGCCTTTTGTTGTTTTGTAGTAAGATTTCGCTGACTTGGCCAATCAATATTTGCCACTGTTGCAATCCAAGCTGCACGCATTTCACGTTTTTTGAATTGCGCATTTAATGGCATTAAAACTAATGACACAAGCACTAAAATCAGGTATTTATTCATCAATAATCTATTTTCTTAATTTCTAATTTTCTTAATTAGCACATCACCATATCATCACATCATCACATCAATGTATCTCCCTTTCATCCAATGCTTTCTGGTATTTCTTTGCATTAGCTTGATGTTCAGCATAATTCACCGCAAAATTATGTTCGCCATTAAAGGTTTCTTTGGCACACATAAAAATATAATCATGTTTCACATAATTCAGTACCGCATCAATGCCATTTTGCGAAGCCACACGTATAGGTCCTGGAGGTAGGCCTTTGTTACGATAAGTATTGTAAGGCGAAATTTTTAGGATATGTTCCAATTTTAGGCGTTTAATACTAAAATCGCCTACAGCAAATTTCAAAGTAGGATCGGCTTGTAGCGGCATCTCAGTTTTTAAACGGTTGATATACAAGCCTGCCACCATCGGACGCTCCGCTTTCCCATTTGTTTCTTCTTCAACTATCGAAGCAAGTGTTGCTACTTCAACAGGTGTAAGTGGAATAGCCGCTGCTTTGGTTTTTCGCTCTTCAGTCCAAAAAATATTATATTCTTTGTTCATACGTTCAAAAAGTTCGTGGGCATCCAAATCCCAAAAAACCTCGTATGTATTTGGAATAAAAACAGCTATAGATGTATTTGGATTTAATCCGAACGGACTTAGA
>JBMOHZ010000200.1:0-5044 GCA_049317585.1 Paludibacter sp. | reverse complement strand
ACAACCCAACTGGCGTGATGACTTACGCGATTTCAAAAAAATGGGTCGGCCGCGCTTGTTTTTTGCTGTTTCGGGCGGAAATATGGATTCGATGGTGAACCATTATACAGCTAATAAGCGTTTGCGTTCGGACGATGCCTATTCGCCTGATGGCAAACCTAATATGCGTCCCGATTATGCTACTATTACCTATTGCAATATAATTAGAAAGCTGTATCCCGAAGTTCCTATTGTAATTGGAGGTATTGAAGCATCGTTGAGGCGATTCACGCACTACGATTATTGGTCGGATAAATTGATGCCTAGTATTTTGGTCGATTCCAAAGCCGATATATTGATTTATGGTAATGGCGAAAAACCAATTCGTGAACTGGTTTCACGCATAAAAAATGGCGAACGTATCAAAGATATGATTGATATTCCGCAAACTTCTTTTTTGGCTAAAGAAATTCCTGTTACCAAATTTATTGATAAAACACTTGTATCACACGAAACTTGTTTGGTAGATAAAAAACTCTATGCTTCTAATTTTAAGCATATTGAAATAGAAAGTAACCGCATTGAAGCCGACCGTTTACTCCAAAAAACAGGCAATCGGTGGGTTGTGGTAAATCCGCCTTACGAGCCACTTTCGGAAGCTGAGTTGGATGCTTCGTTCGATTTGCCTTATACTCGTTTGCCACACCCAAAATACAAAGGCAAAACAATTCCGGCCTTCGAAATGATAAAGTTTTCAGTGAACCTACATCGCGGCTGTTTTGGAGGGTGCGCTTTTTGTACCATTTCAGCCCATCAGGGTAAACACATTGTGTCGCGATCCAAAGAATCCATTCTGAACGAGGTGAAAAAAGTAACCGAAATGCCTGACTTTAAAGGTTATATAAGCGATTTAGGAGGCCCATCGGCCAATATGTACGGACTGAAAGGAATTGATATGGAAATTTGCCGAAAATGCAAAAAACCTTCGTGTATTCACCCTAAAGTTTGTTTTAATTTGGATACAAATCACAGCCGATTGATTGATATTTATCGTTCGGTGGATAAAATGCCTGGTATTAAAAAATCTTTTGTTGGGAGCGGAGTGAGGTATGATTTGCTGTTGAGCGATACCAAGAGCGAAGAAGCAAATAAAAGTCATACCGAATATATTAAAGAGCTGATTAGCAAACATGTATCGGGTCGTTTGAAAATTGCACCAGAACATACTTCGGATAATGTGTTGTATATGATGCGCAAACCATCGTTTAGTTATTTTGCAAAATTCAAAGAGCAATTTGAGCAAATAAACCGCGAAGCAGGTCTGAATCAACAATTAATTCCGTATTTCATTTCGAGTCATCCGGGCTGTAAAAACGAAGATATGGCCGAATTGGCTGTGCTCACTAAGAAAATGGATTTTAAACTGGAACAAGTGCAGGATTTTACACCAACTCCCATGACTTTGGCCACCGAAATTTATTATTCTGGTTATCATCCTTACACTTTGGAGCCAACATATACAGCAAAAAGTAAAACCGAAAAGCTCGAACAACGAAAATTCTTTTTTTGGTACAAGCAGGAATATAAAGGTCCAATTATTCGTGATTTACAAAAAATGAAGCGAACCGATTTGCAAAGTAAGCTTTTTGGTAGATAATGAGCTGTTTTTATTTAGTATAAAATATTTATACAAAATTAAATTTAAGCCCGTAAACAATTGTAATGTTTGCGGGCATTTTTTATGCAATTTAATGAAAATACTTCTATAATGATTACAAATTGATATTAATTCAAGAATATAGTTTTAAAATAATAATTGTATTTGCAATTTGTAATTATAATTCTTATATTTGCAGATTATTATTCTAATAAATTAGATAATAGTATCAAAATAATATATAAATAATATATTTACTGTCATAATGTAAATTTAAATAAGTGCCTATGTACACCTTAGTGAAACAAAAAGAAGCAGTTAATAAATGGATGGAGCGCTTTGGGGTTCGATTCGGAATATATAAAAATGGAAATTTCAAGGAACAGATTTTTCCATTTGACCCTATACCACGCATAATAACCCATAAAGATTGGGTAGAAATTGAAGCTGGATTGGTACAAAGAGTAAAAGCGCTAAATCTTTTTTTAGCAGATATTTACGGTGCAAAAGAGATTGTAAAACAAGGAATTATCCCCGAAGAGTTTATCTATTCGTCGTCGGGCTACTTGGCTCAATGCGAGGGGATTGTACCTTCAAAAAATATTTATTCCCATATTTCGGGTATCGATTTGGTGCAGGCAAAAGATGGTAAATGGATAGTGCTCGAAGATAATTTGCGTATTCCTTCAGGTGCTTCTTACCCCATGATTGCTCGCACTATAACTCGTAAAGTATCGCCCGAAACATTTAAAGAAAACGCTGTTTTTGATAATCGCTCATATGCATCATTAATCCGAAAAGCAATGGATTACGTGAATATCGACAAGGGTTTAGAAGTGATTCTTACGCCTGGTCGTTATAACTCGGCCTATTTTGAACATTCGTATTTGGCCGAAAAAGCCGGTGTGATTTTGGCTTATGCCGACGATCTGGTGGTGGAAAACGATACGGTATATTACAAAGGATTATTTGATAAACGCGAACGGGTAGGAGTGATTTATCGCCGAATTTCGGATGAATTTCTCGATCCAATGGCTTTTGATAGTTCTTCGATGCTTGGCGTTCCTAATTTAATGCAGGCATACCGTAAAGGTAATGTTGCCATAATGAACGCATTAGGCAATGGTATAGCCGATGACAAAGGTATTTATTATTATGTTCCCAAAATGGTGGAATTTTACCTTGGCGAAAAAGCAATTCTGGAAAATGCACCAACGTATTTGCCGTATTACGAATACGATAAAAAATATGTATTGGAAAATATAAAATCGTTGGTTATAAAAGATGTGGCCGAAGCGGGTGGTTATGGCGTTATGTTTGGACGTGATTTGAGGACCAACCCTGTGGTGTTCAAAGTATAAAGAATGGAAGGAGATGAAACTGTAATGCGTAAATCCGATTTACGTGTTTATGTAATTAGCGAAGAAGAAACACGCGTTTGGCGCAGTGGATTAACACGTTACACCCGCGACCCAATCTCGTTTATTGTAAATTCGTCGCAAGGTGGTGGATTTAAAGATACGTGGGTAATGCGAAAATAAAGACATCATCACATCACAACAATAAAACATGGAAACAAAAACAACAAAAGTAATAACACCGAGCATTTCGACAGCAAAAGCGAATAGGCTTTTTTGGATGGGACGTTACGCACAACGAGTATACCAAACGCTCCATCAATTGCGTAAACACTTCGATATGACCATTGACGTAAACGAAGAAGCTTATAAGATATTTTGCTCTAAAATGGGCATTGAAAATAAATATGAATCGTCGGACGATTTTTTTCAAAAATATTTATACGACGATACAAACCCCGATTCTGTTATAAATATGCTTGATAGAACGAAAAGTAACGCCATGGTTCTTCGCGAAGAGATAATGAGCGAAACTTTATCCTATATCGAAATGTCGATATCGCATATCAATTATTGCAAATTAAATAGCCACAGCCTCAACGACTTACAACCCATTACCGATTATATGCTTGCATTTTGGGGCTCACTCGACGAACGTATTTTAAATAAACAAACCCGACATATAATAAAGTTTGGTAAACACTTAGAAAACACCGATTTGTATATACGCTTCGATTATTCTTTTAGCAGGGTTGAAGGAATTTATAATTTAATGCTTGAAACTATCGAAAAAGAATGCTATATTTGTAACAAAGAAATTTTAAAAGGCCTTGAGCAAAAACTTACGCCCGACAAATACAAAGATCCAGCTACATTGGCCATGATCAATGGATTGTTTAGCACATGAATAGGAATGATAAAACTAAAATACAGTTACAGAACGAAAATTACTTTCAGTGAAAATGTATATGGACATTCATTTTTACTAAGATGTACTCCAAAAGCAAACGAGTTTCAGGAAATTGTAGAAGAAAACTGTATTATTTTTCCAGCAGCAGAATATACCACCGGATACGATAATTTCGGAAATATTACCCGAAATGGATTTATAGCTGATTTGCACAATTCCTACGAATTTATTTCGGAAGGTACAGTCATTCTCAAAACTTATCGCATTCGTGAAGAATTGAATCGAATATTTCTTTATCCATCGAAATATACTATGCCATCACCTACTATCAACGATTTGTATAACAGTGTGTTAATACCCGAAAACATTACAGCTCTCGAAAAAGTAATATTGTTATCTGATGCCATTCATCGCTGTTTTGTATACGAGCCCGGAATAACAAATATTCAAACCTCAGCTTCGGAAGCATTAACAATTGGTAAGGGAGTTTGTCAGGATTTTGCGCATATTCTCATTGCCTTATGTCGATTGGCAGAAATTCCAGTTCGGTATGTTACTGGTTTTATGCAAGGCGAAGGCTTTACACATGCCTGGATTGAGTACTATGCATACGGTGAATGGTTTGGTTTCGACCCCACACACAATAGGGCAATTATAAACGAAGGATATATTAAATTGGCGCACGGGCGCGATTACGAAGATTGCACGGTGGATAAGGGAGTTTTCAAAGGTTTGGCGCAACAAAAGTTAGAAGTGTTTTTAAAAGTAGAAGAGATACAACAATAAAACGAATGGTAAAAACAATAGTATCAGAAGGATTACCGATAGATGAACGCCTGATAATTCAGAAAAATATTATTCAAGGCGAAAAAAAAGGTGATAAACGCATTTGTATTGTAACCGGAACACATGGTGATGAGCTTGAAGGTCAGTATGTTTGCTTTGAACTAAACAGACTGTTGAACGAAAATTTACAACATTTAAAAGGAACTGTCGAAATATATCCTGCACTCAATCCACTGGGAATTGATTCCGTAAAACGTGGTATTCCAACTTTCGACTTGGATATGAACCGTATTTTTCCGGGTGAAGAAGGAGGCCACCTTATCGAACATATTGTATATCAAATTACTGAAGACT
>JBMOHZ010000199.1:0-5051 GCA_049317585.1 Paludibacter sp. | reverse complement strand
ATATCCTAAATTATTATAAGGTTTAATCATGAAGTCTATATTCTTAAATAATCAACTAAAAAATACCATCTACATTACTTTGATAATGTTTTTGGGAGTTAGTTTTGCCTATGCGACATCAAAATGTCAAACAACATTCTCTCAAATAGAATCTGGTTTTATATCAATTCCTGATACCATACAAACAAGTGTTTATTGGTACTGGATGTCCGATAATATTTCGAAAGAAGGTGTAGTTAAGGACCTCCAATCTATGAAAAATGCTGGAATTAACCGAGCATTTATAGGAAATATTGCAAATCAGGGGACTCCTTATGGTAAGGTGAAGATATTCAGTAACGAATGGTGGGATATACTTCATACTGCATTGAAAACAGCCGCAGAATTAAATATTGAAATTGGAATATTCAATAGTCCTGGTTGGAGTCAATCTGGTGGACCGTGGGTAAAAAAAGAACAATCGATGCGATTTTTAAATTCTTCCGAATTAAAAGTAACAGGGCCTCAAAATTTCAGTAGTAAGTTAGTTGAACCAAACGAACATTTTCAAAGATTGAATGTAATAGCATTTAAGGTTCCATACACAGCACAAAAAATAAAGCCAGCTATAAGTTCAGAACCAATGATTGTGGGAGCTGAAAAACTTGTAGATGGGGACACTTCTACATTTGCTGTTCTAAAAGATAAGAAACCAATAAAATTTATTTTTGAAACAAAAAAAAAGGTCACTGTTCGTAGTATAATTATACAGGCTTCCAATAAGGTGGCAGGCTCGAATGCCGAATCCATTCAAAAATCTGGTATAATAGCAATGGGCGAGCTTTTTGTGAAAGAGGGATTAAATTTCCGTTCTTTAAAGAAATTTGAAATAAACCGCAGTAATTTTGAGCTAAATGTGGGTTTTGAACCGAATGCTCCAATTGTAATTTCACTTCCTGAAAGTCGATCAACAATATTTAGATTGGATATTACCGAAATATCTAAGGTTGGAGCAATTTCAGAAATTGAACTTTCTGCGATTCCAAAGCTTGAACGTTACCCCGAAAAAACCTTGGCTAAAATGTTTCAGTCCCCTTTACCATTGTGGAAAGATTATATGTGGGATATACAGCCCGAAGTTTCGAAGGGGTTGGCTATTGACCCTAAAGGCGTTGTCGATATTACCAAAAACCTTTCGGCTGATGGAACTCTGAATTGGTCAGTTCCAAAAGAAGATTGGATTATCATGCAAACAGGAATGACAACAACTGGAGTTACAAACGGGCCTGCATCGCCCGAAGCAACAGGTTTGGAAACCGACAAAATGAGCAAAAAACACATTGAAGCACATTTTGATGCTTTTTTAGGTGAAATACTTCGTCGCATACCACCAGCCGACCGTAAAACATGGAAAATAGTTGTGGCTGATAGTTATGAAACCGGAGGACAAAACTGGACGGATGGATTAGTGGATGAATTTACAGCAAAATTTGGCTATAGTCCTATACCTTACTTACCTGTTTTAAAAGGAAATGTGGTAGGAAACCGAAATCAATCCGATCGTTTTCTTTGGGATTTACGTCGCCTGATTGCCGATAAAGTATCTTACGACTATGTAGGTGGTTTGCGCGAGGTGAGCCATAAAAATGGATTGACTATTTGGCTTGAAAATTATGGACATTGGGGCTTCCCTGGTGAGTTTTTGCAATACGGTGGACAATCCGATGAGATTGGTGGCGAGTTTTGGAGCGAAGGGAAGTTAGGCAATATTGAAAATCGAGCTGCTTCTTCATGTGCTCATATATACGGAAAAACTAAGGTGTCTTCCGAGTCGTTTACCTGTGGTGGAAAAGCATATTCACGTTATCCGGCCCTTCTAAAACCAAGAGGAGACCGTTTTTTTACAGAAGGAATTAACAATACGCTTTTAAGTGTATATATCCAACAACCCAATGAACTTGAGCCAGGCTTAAATGCTAAATTTGGAGATGAATTTAATCGACACAATACATGGTTTAATTTCATTGATATGTTTACCCAGTACTTAAAACGCACAAACTTTATGCTACAGCAAGGAAATTACATTGCCGATGTAGCATACTTTATTGGCGAAGATGTTCCCAAAATGACTGGAGTTTGCGACCCTGACTTACCTAAAGGATACTCGTTTGATTACATCAATGCTGAAGTTATTCATACGCGTGTTGATGTAAAAGACGGTAAAATTGTGTTGCCAGATGGTATGTCATATCGTATCTTGGTATTGCCAAATATTGAAACTATGCGACCTGAATTGTTGGCCAAAATCAAAGAATTGGTTATAAAAGGAGCAGTTGTATTAGGCCCAAAACCCAAGTATTCGCCTAGTATGCAAGGTTTTCCAAAAGCTGATATTCAATTACAAAAAATGGCAGATGAACTGTGGGGAAAAGTAGATGGTATAAAGCTGAAAATAGCGAAAGTAGGAAAAGGAATGATACTTTCAGGGATGAATATGCAAGAGGCTTTGGATTTGATTGGAGTTGTAGCCGATTGTAAATTGAATAAAGTAGATCCAGTTTTGTTTATACACCGTAAGGTAAATCAAGGAGAGATTTATTTTATTTCGAATCAATCGAACAAAACAATTCAAATCAATCCTGAATTCAGAATTACAGGTAAAAGTCCTGAGTTTTGGAATGCAGTGGATGCAACTTTACGTGATTTGCCCGCCTTTAAGCAAACAAAAAACTCGACGATTGTTCCTATAAAATTAGAAGCGTATGAAAGTCAGTTTATTGTTTTTAGAAAAAATGCAAACAATAATTCAAACTTTGACTTATCGGCTAATTTCCCCGAAGGTGCAGTAGTAGCCCAACTGAATGAAAATTGGACAGTGAGTTTTGATACTGCCAAACGTGGCCCAAAAAATCCGGTTGAATTTAAAAGTCTTTCTGATTGGACGCTTTCGGACAATGATAGCATAAAATATTATTCCGGAACTGCATTATATAAAAAAACAATCTATTTGAATGAAATTCCTGCAGGCAAAAGAGTCATGCTTAATCTCGGATTGGTTACATCCATGGCAAAAGTAAAAGTGAACGGACAAGATGTAGGTGGAGTTTGGACAGCACCTTGGCAGGTTGACATTAGTTCGGCTGTTAAAAATGGTGAAAATCTGATAGAAATTTCAGTGGTCAACAATTGGATGAATCGATTGATAGGAGATATGAAAATTCCTTTTGAACAACGAAGATACTGGAGTCCAATAATTCCATACAATAAGGGTAGCCAGTTACAACCTTCTGGTTTATTGGGACCTATAAAGATATTACAATACAATTATTAAAAAATGAAACATTTCAAAGTTGTCATTTTGTTACTGTACCTTTGCAATTCAGTATTTTCGCAAAATTCAATCTGCCCTCCAGGACTTTATATTGCTGACCCAACTACTCGAGTTTGGAAAGATGGGCATTTATATGTTTATGGGTCGCGCGACGAAAGTCTCAATTATTATTGTTCGTACGACCATTGGGTTCTTTCAACATCCGATTTGATTAATTGGCAATATACGCCTATTGTTTTTGCTTCAAAAGGTATAAACGATCAAGTTCCTTACAATGATAAGTTATTATTTGCTCCAGATTGTATGTACAAAAATGGCACTTACTTTCTGTATTATTGCCAACCTGGTGGAATTGAGGGTGTTGCTACGAGCAAATCACCCATTGGTCCTTTTACCAATGCAAAAGAAATATATTTAAAAAATAAAAACCAAATTGACCCTGCCGTTTTTATTGATGACAATGGGCAGGCATACTATATCTGGGGACAATTTCAGGCGAAAATAGCCAAATTGAAACCAAATATGATTGAAATTGACTCTACAACCATTGTTGACAATTTGGTTTCAGAAAAGAAACATTTCTTTCACGAAGGCGGTTATATGGTAAAACGCAAGGGTATTTACTATTTTATTTATGCTCACATGGGGCGCAAAGGAATGCCAACTTGTATAGGTTATTCGACCTCAAAATCGCCACTCGGGCCTTTCGAATACAAAGGGGTAATTGTTGATAATGATGGTTGCGACCCAGCAAACTGGAATAATCACGGCTCTATAGTAGAATTTAAAGAACAGTGGTATGTGTTTTACCATCGTACAACCAACGGCGTAAAAAGTATGCGAAAAACCTGCATAGAGCCTATTTATTTTAATAAAGACGGTACTATTAACGAAGTGGAAATGACTTCGCAAGGAGCAGGCAAGCCACTTGATGCTTTTTCGAAAATCGAAGCTGAAAGGGCTTGTTTAATGTTTGGAAATGTACGAATTGAATCGGAATGGGATCGGGAAAATCCATTAAGTCCAACTAATAGCGACCGATTAGGAAAAATCAGGAATGGTGATTGGGCTGTATATAAATATATTAATTTTGGCAACGGTGCTAGAAAAGTGAGTCTATGTGTTGCAAATGGATCAAAACCATGCAAAATTCAAATTAAATTAAATACAATTTGGGGACCCACAGTAGGAATCATTGATATTCCTAAAGGTGAAGATGGCAAATTATGGACAACAATAACGAAAGACATCAAACTTACAAAAAATGTGCATGCACTCTATTTAGTTTTTTCAGGAGAAGATGATTTGTTACTTAATATAGATTGGCTACGGTTTGATAAATAATAAATAAACTTAATACAAATGAATTCACACGAAAGAGTTTTAGGGGCATTTAACAGAACTGGTTTCGACCGCATTCCTGTTAAACACGAAGGTACACCCGAGGTAAATAAAATGATTATGGATCATTTTGGATTGACAAACATGGAACAATTGCTGCAATTAGTGGGTGATGATTTCAGGTATGTAGAACCTATATATATTGGTAAAGAACTTCGTCATTTTCCCGATGGAAGTATCGAAGGATACTGGGGCGAACATTATAAATATACCGAGTTTGAAGGCGGCAGGTATTTAGAATCTTGTTATCTACCCTTTGCCAATATCACTTCGGTAGAAGAATTAGATAAGTCGCAATTTCCAACGGCTGCATGGTTCGATTATTCAACCATTAAAGAAC
>JBMOHZ010000198.1:0-5054 GCA_049317585.1 Paludibacter sp. | reverse complement strand
AGATCAAGTCCAAAGCTACTGAAAAAACATTTTCCCTGGAGAAAATCGGCAATTTGGGGATTACTCCGAATGCAATTAGCGATGGGGTAGAGAATGAGGATGGCTCCTTTACATTTACCAATAAGGCCGTTTTTGATTCAAACGAACCCTCGGAATTTAATTTTACGGTCGCCGGAAATAGCTTCAAAGGGAAGTACAAGGGGGGTGCCGCAATAAAAATTGACAAAAACGGAAACCTGGAAAAACTTGCAGCTACAGGCTTTTCGTCACTCACTAAAAACGACAAGCCCTATTTTTCATTAAACAAAGCAGCAGATGTGCTCTATGAGATAAAAAATGGAAATGTCATCGTGACGATTGTTGATGAAACGAAAAAGACAAAGGTCACAGGGCTTTGAAAAACACGAGGTAACCCCTCGAGATATAAAAATGATTTAATAATTATATTACGAACACCAGGTTTATTCACATTATTTTTCTGCTACTTATTTCGATAAATGGCACTTTTGGACAACAGAATTTTATAGTTGATGCCAAAGTATCAAGTGCTATTAAAGATGTTCAAAATCAGGTAAGCAGTACATGTATTTACGATGACGTTTTTTTGAACGCTACATTGGGCAAAATGAAAATATCGATAAGTACAGATGTGCAACCGGTAAAAAAGCATGGTGGTTGGTTTTGATTTTAATGATTTATCTAAAATTCGTAGCGGTTTAATAATTTATTAATGTCATTCGTAGTGCTGTCCTTATAAATGAATACAAATCTAAAGATTCGATAATATTAATTTGCATGTAACATTTTCCCCCTTATTTGAAACAATTCTTATATATGCATTTGATATAACTAATCTATATTTGTAACATCAAATTAAAAACCAAAATTATTCAACCAAAAAATTTAAAATTATTCTGTCATGAAAAAATCATTTCTTTTAATCGTTCTTGCCATCTCTGTGGCAAATGTGTTTGGAGCTTCCAAATATTGGGTGGGTGGCGCAAGTGGCAGCTGGGCAAATACCTCCTCATGGTCGCTAAGCTCTGGTGGTGCAGCGGGTGCCGAAGTACCTAAAAGTACCGATAATGTCTATTTTGATGCTAGTGGAAAAAATGCCAATCCTACAGTAATATCTATTGCATATATAACCGTGGCAAGCATTACCATTACCAAAAGCAATGTAACATTTGGTGGCCCAACGACACAAAAAACTACAGCTACTGGAGTAGTTGCTGGATCAAATATTGTAACATTGAGTGCTGCTAATGATAAAATTGTGATTGGTCAAACCGTTTCTCTCAATGGTTCAAATGCCGGAACTTTAGCACCAAAAACAACCGTTGAAGCCATTTCAGGTACCACATTGACTTTAAGCGAACCCGCCATAGCCTCATCGAGTGCAGCTGGTACACTTAATTTTGGACAATATAAAATAACTGCAACAGATATGACAGTAGATGGTAGTCAGGTTACATTTACTGAAGCTGTAACTGTAAACAATAGCTTGACTTTTAAAGGAACTGCTGCTACAATTACTACTATTGCACCTGGTGGTAGACCGTTTACCTTGGGTAATGGTAAAGCCTTTACACTCATAGGAAACTCTCCAATCAATTATTTTTCAGGAAACAAAATTGCTTATTATGAATTCAATACTACTTCTGTAGGAGCCGGACTAACCGTTTATTTTAACCCAGCAACAATATCACTCGGTGGTATTGGCGTAGTAAAAGGAGATGTTACTATTGGAAATAATTTGAATACACAACGAATAATGTTGAATAGAACAAATTCTACTAACCGCCCACAATTAATTTTAGGTTCTAACGTAAGTTTTGGTTTTATGGTTGGAGGTTCCAGTCAGTTTACTTCTGCCGACAATGGTGGAGTTGTTGATGCCAGCGCTTCGGGTTCAAAGTTCATAATAACTGGAAAAAACCCCACTGTAAATGCTGCAACCGGAAGACTATTTAAAGAAAATACTACTATAAATGAATTTGAATATAATTCACCCGGAAACACATTCACCCTTGCATTTCCAATGACGGTTAATAAATTGACTTTGACTGCCGGTACCATCGAAAACTCTGAAACGAATAATATCACCCTTGCAAAAGGTGGCAGTGTTACTCAAACTGGCGGTAATTTGTTATTGCCTATTGGCAAATGATGTGATTGTGCATTGAAATATAACAGAATTTAGTGAAGCCCTCACTGCTAATTGTCATAAGCTTTTGGTAGTGACGGCTTCACTGGTTTTGCTTAAAACGGTAACTTTAATAAGCAAAGAACAAAAACCGACATTGACAATACTTTCAGAACCAAGAATGATTATAAGTCGGGTTATAATATCTTCCACACTATTTTTGGTACAACGAAAACTTCGTCTTTGCTTCAAATAAATAATTATTAAATACGATGAAAAATGTCTTTAAATTAGTTCTCTGTTTTATGGTATTGACTTCCAGTCAGTATGTTGCTTCTGCAAATTCATCCACCCAATTGTACTTTAAGAAGCCGGCCGTTGATTGGCACGAGTCCATACCGATGGGCAATGGTCGCTTGGGTGCCATGATTCTGGGTGATACATTGCACGAACGGATTGTGTTAAACGAGCAGAGTTTATGGTCCGGTGGAGAGCAGAATGCCGACCGCCCTGATGCGTACAAGTATCTGCCTGATATTCAAAAACTATTAATTGAAGGCAAAAATCGTGAAGCACAAAGCTTGTTGCAGAAAAACTTTACATGTGCGGGGCCTGGTACTAAAAAAGGTGGAAAAGAACATTTTGGATGTTACGAAACTTTGGGTGATTTGAAAATTGATTGGGCAGAGAATAATTCTAAAGTTGTAAAATATGAGCGTAGTCTGAATCTTGAAAATGCGGTTGGTACAGTAAAGTGGGTGAGGAACGATGGATCACAGGTAATTCAAGAAGCATTTACAAGTTTTGCAAATGATGTTTTTGTGATGAAAATTGTTTCAAAAAAATCGAAACTTAATTTTGCTGTTTCATTGTTCAGGAAAGAAAATGCTACAATTAGTGTTAATGGTAAAACTGTGAAAATGTCCGGCCGAATGATTGATAAAGACAAGATGGGGATGCGATTTTCATCCTTATTAAAAGTTACTAATTTTGGGGGAAACGTGCAAGAAAATAATGGAAAATTAGCTGTAGTGGATGCTGATTCTTGTTTGCTGATTTTCAGTGCCGCTACCAATTATGATGTATTTAAAGGCAAGTTGGATAGTACATTGAATGTTGATAAAAAATCAAGTAGTTTTATTACAGCATTCAACCCAAAGCAATACGATGCACAAAAAAAGGCTCATATTGCTAAATATACATCTTATTTCGAAAAATGCAGGTTGAGCCTCACAGCCAAACAATTGGAAGTGGATACAATGAGTACGCCGGAACGATTGTTGAATTTTTCGAAAAATTCGGCTGATGCGCAACTTCCAATTTTGTACTTCAATTTTGGCCGTTACCTGCTCATTAGTTCGTCGCGCCCTAGTGGTTTACCAGCTAATCTTCAAGGGCTTTGGGCAGCAGAATACCAAACGCCTTGGAATGCTGATTATCACTTGAATATCAACATTCAAATGAACTATTGGTTATCTGAACTCACTGGATTGAGCGAATTGGCACAACCATTGCATCATTTTACTTCGTTACTGGTGCCCAATGGAGAAAAAACGGCCAAGGCTTATTACAATGCTCCGGGCTGGGTGGCGCACGTTCCTACAAATCCTTGGCATTTTACTTCGCCCGGCGAAGGTGCAAGTTGGGGTTCCACGCTTACTGGTGGCGCTTGGTTATGTGAGCACATTTGGGAACATTACCGCTTTACGGGAGACAAGAAATTTCTGGTAAAATACTATCCTGTAATGAAGGGCTCTGCACAGTTTCTTAAATCAATTTTGATTACCGATCCAAAAACAAATTACTTAGTTACAGCGCCTTCCAACTCGCCCGAAAATACTTTTGTTTTACCCGATGGCACAAGAGCCAATACTTGCATGGGACCAACAATCGATATGCAAATTTGTCGCGAACTTTTCGGAGCAGTGATTGAATCGTCCAAGATTTTAAATATCGATACAAAGTTTGCAAATGAACTTAGTGCCGTTATTCCCAAACTGGCACCATTAAAAATTGGTCAGGAGGGCGACCTCAACGAATGGCTGGAAGATTGGAAAGATAATGACCCGCGTCACCGCCATATTTCACATCTTTACGGCTTGCATCCTTACGATGAAATTACTCCTTGGGGAACACCCGAACTGGCTAATGCAGCTATTAAAACAATGGAAATGAGAGGGGATGATGCTACCGGTTGGAGTTTGGCATGGAAAATTAATTTCTGGGCACGACTTGGCAGAGGCAATGATGCAGAGCGTTTACTCAAGAAAATTTTAACGCCTATGTACGATTCCAAAGGAGTGAAAATTGCAAAAGGTGGTGGTTCTTATCCAAACCTTTTTGATGCGCATCCACCATTCCAGATTGATGGGAATTTTGGTGCTACATCGGGTATTGCCGAAATGTTGTTGCAAAGTCATGGTAATGAACAGATTATTCGTATTTTACCGGCACTTCCCTCTGCTGCTGATTGGCAAAATGGAGATGTTGTGGGATTAAATGCCCGTGGCGGATTTGTTTTGGATTTTGCATGGAAAAATGGAAAATTAACCAACGGAAAAGTTTATTCAAACAACGGAAATGAATGCAAAATACAAGTGGCAGAAAATGTGCAGATTACCGATAAAAATGGGAAAATTATAGCTTCTGGAAAAGGCTTACTCAGCTTTGCTACAAAAAAAGATGCAGTGTATAAAATATTACCAAAATAATACGATTTGCTTGAAGTGGTTGAATTTATCTCAAAATCATTTACGCTACTATTTTGAAAATACAGCTTTATGAAACGAGCACAACTAGTAGATATTGACCCACATGGAGGTGTCCCGATAGCTATCGGGAGTGCGTGCCTACCTACCGCAGGCAGGTTCCATTTGACAACTAAAAAACAATAATAAACAGATGAAAT
>JBMOHZ010000197.1:0-5075 GCA_049317585.1 Paludibacter sp. | reverse complement strand
TTTTCATATGCCTGACCGTTATGCCCAATAAAAAACGACACCGGTTCCAACTTCTTTACGTCTTTTCTTATTGAGTAATCTTTTTACTTTCTTTTTAAGTTTCCTATTCTTACGCTTGTTTTTCACATATCGGCATTGTTCGCAATGGCATACCCAAATTTTACTGGGCATAACATCGGCTATAAAATCATTGCCGTTTTCGTGGGTTATTGAAGCTATGTGCAATTTACTCATGTTATTGTGTTTTGATAGTTAGTGCGTTTTAATCGGCAACGCTTTATAGCTGTAAACGTTATAAAACATTTGCCAACGCACCACGTTCTATAAACTCGTAATCGGTTAAATCAGTATCTGCATCTAATCCACGTATATCATATCCTTTTGGTGTTTCTAAATTGTCTGTTACTCCAACATCACCAAATCTGCTTACCATCCAAACCCTAACTTTAGTTCCTGCTTTGCAAATATGTTTTGTGGTGTTTTCTTTAACTGGATGTGTGCCATTCCACACACTCATTTCTAAATCTTTTGCGGTTTTAGCGTATATTTCAAAACTATACCAATTTTTTAAGTGCTTTTGGTCATCTCGCCAACGCTGTACACATTTCAAATCCCATAGTTTAAAAAAGTTAGGGTTTTGTTCTTTTGTTAATTCTTTTTCCATCGCTCAAAAACGTTTTATAACACAGTGTATATGCAATGCATCCAATAAGTTAGTTGTAAATTGAAAGTATGTGCAAGGCTGCACTACACATACACTCAACGTTATAAAACGTAACATATTTAGCATACATTTGTTACACCTTACCGAACCTTTTAGCCTTATCGTATACACTCTGCCAGTAATCATGCCCCTCCGGTGAATAATTCCAGTAGAAAGCCTCTATGATGGCATCAGACAGCGTTAACACCTCTTTATCATCCTCTGTCATATTCTTTACAGCTTGTGAACCAAAAGGATCACTCATTTCACTCAGCCATTTAGTCTTTGTTTTCATATCTTTAGTTTAGCATTACTATAACTCCGTTTTTTAAAAACTCAACGTACCCAATCAACATACCGCTTGGGAATGATAACCGGCATAACTCCTGGTCATCCATAAGAATTACCATAATCATTTCTCCGTAGTCCATCATTTGCAGGAACATCCGTTACAATTACCAGAACACGAAACAGTCATGTCGTTTATAACTATTGTAACATCATCTTCATCAAGGCCAAGCAAATATGTATCAGTTTCCATAACCATTTTAATTGCACTAACTACTGAATCATATAAATTAGATAAGTCATCAGGCATTTCTATCGGGAATTTCAACTCACACTCCACTTCCACATATTCAGACAGCTTGTTAAGCACATTGAACATACTTCCAAAGTCACTGTGGTAGTTGAACTCAAGCATAACAGCGTCATTGAAATCAAACTCAAATCCATTATTCATAAAACTTGCGATAACACGGTTCCCAGCTGCAATTCTTTTAAAATCTTTCCTTTTCATAGTTTTTTGTTATTTGTTTACCAATCTGTCTTTCTATCTTGTGTAATAACTTCTTCCAAAAGCGCATACCATTGCGAGATACTCCTTTTCCACTCAATGGTCGCCTACCCCACCAATCCTTGTTCATATTACGATTAGTAAAAGTGTCAACATTAGACCAATAATACCAACCATAAATAAAAATGCACTATCTTCATACTTCTTCATGTTTTCTTAGGTATAAGTTAATAATTTCGTTTTCTTTCATTCCTGTTTCAAGCATTGCAATCGCATCGTTAATAATATCCATATCTTCTTTTTTCTTCGCACCGATCGTGCCGGATGGATAAAAATAATTCAATATCGCCCAAGTAGAATAAATTGTGTTAATCTGTAATGCCATAGTTTACAAGTTCGTTTCGGTTAATACTCTGCAAAGATAGTTTATCCAAAACGCGATTCCTAATTTTTAGGTATTTATTTTCAAACAACACCGTAATTTAGAATGAATCTAAATTAGCCAACTACATTTATACAAAAAAAAGTGAAAAAAAATATGCAAAAAAAATACGCATAATAGTACAACAGATTCTTCAACTGGCTCTAAGGATACAGACGTTTTTTTGATTTTTTTGAGCAACAAATAGTACAACAAATAGTACAACAAAAGAGCCTATTATAAAGAAGGATAAGAAAGAAAAGAATAATATAATATATCCCCCCATATCAATCCCATATGCATTATGACATTTTACCATGATTGCGCAATACTACGAAATGTGTAGTAATATGCACCTGTGTACATTTTATAACCAGGTTCACGGAACGTGTACATCTATGCATTACTATTTTTGTGGCTACACATATACATTTCTTCACGTTCACCTTTGATTTAGTAAGAACTTTTTGTCAGGTAACTGCCGGTAGTTACATGACATTCCAATAGAGTTTAAGCACAACACAATAATAGAGTTTAAGCACAACACAACAATATATCACATAGTACAACAAATTCTTCAACCAGCTCTAAGGATACAGCGGTTTTTTTTATTTTTTTGAGCAACAAATAGTACAACAGAATTTTAAAATAGAGCAACAGATTGTTCAATGATA
Source organism: Paludibacter sp. (assembly GCA_049317585.1). Taxonomy (GTDB): domain Bacteria; phylum Bacteroidota; class Bacteroidia; order Bacteroidales; family Paludibacteraceae; genus Paludibacter. Next base: position 2,481 of record JBMOHZ010000197.1, on the reverse strand, counting down.
CCAACGGTTACAGAAGGTTTTTTGATTTTTTCGAGCAACAGAAAGTACAACAGATTAAAAGAAAAAAGAGAAAAAGAGAAAAAAAATAGAAAGAAAGAAAGAAAGTACCAAAGAAAGAAAGAAAGACAAAAAAAAAGAGAAAAAAGAGAAAAAAGAAAAATATTCCCCGATTTCGATTTTTCAAACACAAAAACACCTTCTATGTACAAATTGTCGTTCTGTGCGCCACATAATATCAACTCATAACGGAAATATCCATACAAAGGCGTTTTTTAGCGTTTTATAGCCACTTTCTTGTGAAAATCATATATCGTATCCACTTCATGGGTAAAGTAGCTTGAAAATGATGTTTTAACTACATTTAGACAGCCATAAGTAAATTCTGTCAGCAATTTGTCAATAATTTGTCACAAATGCCTATAAATCGCGTTTGTTGGCAAATGTTACCTCATTATGCGCAAATTGATCCCACAATATGCATAAACATATAATCTATAAACTTTCATGCACATTATATGCCGTTGAACATAGATTGCTTGATCGTCTTATACCCGATTGGTTATACTTTGTGCATATAACATCACTTTCGTACCCGATAAGGTGCATTTGTGATTTTCAAAAAACACCAGAAAAAAAAATGGAGTGACCCCCCATTTTCATTTTAGCAAAAAAAATAGCGAGTATAGGGTAACCCATGTCCGCATACGGGACACCGGGGTATGGGGGGGCCCACTGGCGGACAGATTCCCACATTGGGACAAAGCAGTTAGTGTATAATCTACACTGTATCTTAGTGTATAATCTACACTATGTACACGTGTATATCACCCATGAATCATACGTGTAAATGTTAACGATATGTTAACGATATGTTAATTAGTATTGTGTATCAGCTTGTTACAAGAGCCGACAACAAACGACTACACACATATACCGAGTTGCAAAAGTATGCAACTCGTTGCTGTTTGTTGTTTGGTCATATATAAGTTGTACAACTATACGTACAACTCTATGTACAACTATACGTACAAATATTTATACTACATTGCACCACCGCAAAGCGAGCTAACAACATTATAACTAATTCTAAGCCCATGCAACGCACGTTCTCCATGTGATTGATACATACTACCACTTAATGTACAAAGTGCCTTAGAACGCGTTAAAATAGGCTGTAAATTAATAGGCATAAAAAAAGCACCCATAAAAAGGGTGCTGAATTAATAGCAAGATATTTATTATTGAATTGAATTAACTGTTAATTACTTTGAATGTCTTGCCCCGTTCATAAAATCAGCTAATTTACAGGCACGCGCGACGGTTAAATTACTTGCATAAATATTGCCTTCACAAAGTACATTCATGAAATCACTGTTAACAGGTTCAGCATACAAAGTATAGAACTGTTTTTGATTAAATTTTGGATGAACATACAAAGCAAAACCCGTTTCAATGTTTACGATTTTTATAATTGATCCTGTTAATATTGCCATGCCTCCGTAACTGTTTGACCTTTTAATTAACAGGGGTATTTTAACAGTGCCTGTACTTCTGCCAACTGTTCCAATAGTGTCGTATTCTTCACTCCAACTTTCGCCGGTTTCTGTATCACCATACCACAAACGAAAACGGAACTTGTTTTTGAATAATTGGTTAATTACGTGCATTACCTTGATGTCTGTATCTGAGGTAAAGCTAAATTGATCCTGGACTAAATATGTGCTTTTCATCTTGTTATCTTTTTAAATTGTTTCGATCCGGTTAATTACATTTTATTGCGTGCCTGTTCTATTTTTAACTGAATAGGGCAAGTTTGTTCATTCGGGCAAGCAAAACAACTCACCATATATTTTTCATGCCTGCAATCGCTTGCCCTGTTACACTGATACAAAAATGATTTGCGTGCTTTTTCCTGTGTTTTCGTTTTCATAGCTACAATCAGATCACTTTCATAGTTTTCTGATCCGATAAAGTCTGTTGACTGTTTTACCGCATCACTTGATAGGTAGTTTAATTTTCTAAAGATTGTTTTGTACGTTTCCATTTTCTTAGTTATTTAAAGCATTAATAATATTATTAATTATTTCACTGTTTAAAAGTGTTTTATTGCATCCATACCAGTTTATAACATCCGATGCCGTTACACCTTTAAAGTAATAAGCAAATATTTTAATATCTTTAAACTTTTTGAAGTGTGCAGGGATATTTACATAAACCGTCTCATTATCATATAAACGCCTACTACCTAAATTAAAAAACGCATCTACAAAACCATTTTCAATATTATCAAATAATATTTCAATCTGAACTTTAAAACCGTTTTCAATTGAAAAAGATATTTTTAGATTCCTTTCGTAATAATCGTTTTTTATATCAATTCTATAAGCATTATTTATTAAAGTATTATTACTGCCAACTGAATGAAAAGTGTTAACAGGTACAAATATATTTAATACGCTTTTAACCTCTTTTAAATTTTTT
>JBMOHZ010000196.1:0-5079 GCA_049317585.1 Paludibacter sp. | reverse complement strand
TTTTCCCAACGAATGATGGTTGCTTGTTCGAGCAGCCACAGAAATAAAGCGACCATCGATCCTACAACCACCGATACTGGTATTATGTAAAAAAACCACTTGATGATGTATTTAAAAATAAAATACGGATCGAAGGATTTAGCCCAATCTTTTGTCATAATTCACATTTTACACGCTATTTCGAAAGTGCAAAGATAAATTATTTTTGATTATCAATGCCATAAATAAATGTAGTCAAAGTTGAATTTAATTTGAAAGCTGGAATTAAAATGGGTTTTTTTTCAAAGTATCATATTAAACAAATACCCCAATGCAATTATAAATAGCGTTATTGTTCCAAAGAAAATGCCGATTAGTTTCCATGTCATTACTTTTTTGAGCAATGTGGCTTCGGGGAGCGAAAGTCCCACAACTGCCATCATAAAAGCTATGGCAGTGCCTAGCGGAACACCTTTGGCCACGAAAACCTGAATCACAGGCACAATACCTGCTGCATTGGCATACATCGGAACTCCAAGAATTACCGCTAGTGGAACAGCATACCATTTGTCGGCTGAGAGGTATTGCGCAAAGAAGTTTTCGGGCACATAACCATGCATGGCAGCTCCAATGCCAATGCCAATAAGCACATACACCAATACTTTTCGAACTATTTCCCAGCCATCTTTAATAATATAAGGCAGGCGGTCGATAAAAGGCGTTTTTTCACCTTCCCACACTTCCGATTCTAGTTCGGAAGTAGCTTGAATTTGTTTTACCCAATCGCTCAAGTATCGTTCGAGCTTAAATTTGCCCAAAATGTATCCGCCAACTATTCCCATTAAAATTCCACTTCCGGCATATATAAGTGTGGCTTTTAGTCCGAAAAGTCCGAGAAACATGGCAACAGCTACTTCGTTTACAAGAGGTGAAGTGATTAAAAAAGAGAATGTTACTCCAAGCGGAATTCCACCTTTTACAAAACCAATAAAAAGCGGAATACTTGAGCAAGAACAAAAGGGCGTGATAGCTCCAAAAAACGAAGCGAAAAAGTATTGCATTCCATACAGTTTTTGGGTTGTCAGGTATGTGCGTAGTCGGTCTATAGGGAAATAGGCATTTACAACTCCCATAAGCGAGCTAATAAGGAACAAAAGAATCAAAATTTTTATGGTGTCGTAAATGAAGAAATTGATAGAAACACCTAAATGTGTATCGGCGTTTAAACCTAATAAACTATATGTAAAGCTATTAACCAGTGGTTGAAGGTATATGTATAGCAATATCAAAGTAGGTAATGCTACTGATACTGAGAGAATAAGTTTTGTCTTTTTATTTTGTTCCATGAATTAAGTTATTGTTCCCCTTTAGGGGTTAGGGGTAATAAAATATCACTACATAATAAATCCCTACACCTATAAAAATTACCGATACCACTCGTCTGAACCAAAGTTCAAAGGATTTGATTTGGTTGTACAATTTACCAACATTACCAACCGCATAAGCTAATAGCCATGCAAAAACAATAACAGGTAAACCAGTGGCAATGGCAAAAAGTACAGGTAAATACAAGCCACTAGCACTTGCAACCGTTATTGGTATTAGCATTACAAAATATAACACACCGCTATACGGACAAAACGCTAAGGCAAAAACCATCCCGAGCAACAATGTGCTCCAATAACTGCCTTTACTCTTTTCGCTAATTTTATCGGTTAAGCCTGATAGACCAGGAAAATTGATTTTAATAAAATCCAACATAAAAAGGCCAATCAAAATCATAACCGGACCAAGTAATTTTTCGCCCCAACCTTGAAAAAGCATGGAAACATTCATTTTGCTGGCACCAAAAAACAGAATAAGCGCTAGTCCGGTGTAACTTATCACCCGTCCGAGTGTGTATATTAATCCGCTGATAAATACTCGTTTACTGTCCTTTAAATCGCGACTAATAAATCCGATTGCCGAAATATTCGTAGCCAACGGACAAGGACTAATGGCAGTCATTAAACCCAAAATTATGGCTGTAACAAATGAATATTGTGTGTTGTCGAGAATTGATTGCAGAAGTTCCATAAGATAATTTGAAAATGTGAATAATAAGCCAATGTGCTAATATGCCAATGTGAATAATAAGACAATGTGCCCGCTCGGCTTTGCCGCTACCGTTACACGGCATCTGTGATTGGCGCAGTCAAGAATGTGAATAATCAGTTTACTAATCAATTAATTTTTAATGTATTGTCTTATTGGCATATTACATTATTGGCACATTGATATAGCCTTTTTCACTTCTCCTTTCAGCTTTTCAGGACTAGTGCGGGCGTACATAAACGCTTTATCAGTAAGGTCAATGCGTTTTCCGTTACTAATTATTAGAAGTGCTTGACCTTCGGCTTTGCATTTTTTGGCTAAAGTTTCACTTGTGTCTTCGTCTAGATTTACGGATTTAAAAGTGATTTCGCGTTTTTTGAATTGCGAAGCAAACGATTCAGAAATAGTTTTTTTTGTAACTTCTTCCACTGCATTGCAAGTGGCACAGCGGCGGGAATAATGAAAATAATACACCTCCACTTTGGTGGCAGCATAAGTCAACATGCTTGTAAAAAGCAATGCGAAAATAATTATTTTTCTCATATCATAAATATTTTATTTGTGAGTATATCCTTTAATTCGCTAGCTGATGGTACACGACCTTTCAATACAACTTTGCCATCAACTACAATGGCTGGAGTGGTCATTACATTAAATTTCATTATTTCCATAATGTCTTCTACTTTCGAAATGTCGGCGGTAATGCCGTTTTGTTCTACCACTTCGCGAGTGAGTTTTTCGAGTGTTTTACACTTGGAGCAACCGGTGCCTAGAATTTGAATGTTCATTTAAAAATTGGTTTGAAAAGTTTGACGTTTGAAAAGTTTGATGATTAATTGCAACAAGATGTTTTTTCTTTCTTTGTTTCGAAAAATGCATTGAAATATTGTTGTGCTTTTTCCCAATTTTCACGGTTGATACAGTATTTTACTTTGGGAGTTTCAATTTCGCCTTGTATAAGTCCTGCATCCTTGAGTTCCTTTAAGTGTTGCGAAACGGTAGCTTTGGCAATGGGTAATTCGTTGTGAATGTCGCCAAAATAGCAACAATCCAACGAAGCTAAGTATTGCAAAATAGTGATACGTGCCGGATGTCCCATGGCTTTTGCGAAGCGGGCAAGTTGCTCGTTGTCAATTGTATAATCTTTGTTTTTGTAGAGTTCCATTGATGTGATAATCGTTATTGTTTGTAGTTCGCAAAACTACGAACAATAAATGGAATGACCAAATAAATGGAAGATTATTTTTGGTATTGATGCTAGTTATTATTTTAATATTTATATACGCATGTAAGCGTATAAACGTATTTAATTTGAAAGTTGTAAATCTTTGTATTTTAACTGTTTATGATTGTTATATACTTGCCGACAAGTATAAAACCAATTTTTGTAATGAATTATAGCTTATGCATAAACAAAATTATTTTTCTGTTTTAAAGTACAGTATTAGAGAAGTTTATGTAATTATAGATACATTGCATTTGTTATTGTGGAATGTTTGCAACCTATTAATAAAATATAATATCCAGTCAAATATTTCGTTTAATACTGAAATGCAAATTACATTTGTGCAAATATTATCAACATTAAGTCATATTAATTAACTACTAAGTAACATGAGGAAAAAGAATTTGTTAGTTACCATTACGGCGTTATTACTCTTGTTTTCAACTTTAGCTTTTGGTCAAAAAGCTGAAAGAAAGATTTTTGCACCCGAATACAAAGTTGGAATTGGTACTTTGTTGAATGGAAATCCCGGTTTTGCCTTTTCAAACGAATTGTCGATGCCTACAATAAAAGGATTCGAATTGGCTGCATCTTTTTCCTTTGGCTCTACAATGCCTGATGGTCGGGTTTTAGGTTGGTATAGCGAGGACAACTTATATATAACTACTTCTTTTACTTCTGATAGAGATGTAGAATTTTACAACGAACGCTCTATGTATGGAATTAATTTACAGGGCTATATTCGTCCATTCGACTTTTTAAAATCTACTGCACTTGCAAATCACCACTTGAAAGTTGGAGGAGGAATTGGCTATCACCATCAAACAATAAGTGGTTTAACTTATCAGAATGGCGGCTTGATTCGCAAAATTCAACTTGATATTCAGAGCGGATTGGAACCCATCGTTTCTTTTCAATATCAGTACTGCTTTCGAAATAAATGGATTATTGGAGCAGAATATTCCTTAGTAAATACCGATGGGTATGATGCTCTTAAATTATTACTTGGAATAAAACTATAAATAGTAAACTTTGTATTTTCAATTTATGAAAAAAAATATTATTACCTTTATTGCGCTATTAGTATCGTTATTTACATCATTATCCATTTTTGCTCAAACCGAAAAGCCATTTCTGAGTCGTTTTGAGTTTGATTTAAGCGTTGGTACTGTGCAATCGAATAAATTTACTATAACAGATTTCAAAGATTTTAGAGGCAATGTGTATGATATTACAATGGGCGGAGGACTTAACCCGAAATACCGTTTTGATTTAGGTTTTGCTGTTAACTCATCACTTTCGGTAGGAGCATATATTGCTTCTTCAGAAATACGAGTAAATGAATTAATCAAGCCAGATTCGCTTGGTAATGGTTCATACGGATATACTAATGGTTCTGTAAGCTCAATAAATGCAACATTTTATGGCCTTTCAGCTAAATACCAACTGCTTCCTCTTGTATTTAAGCAGGCCGACAAAATGCGTTTTCAACTCTATACAATTGCACAAGTTGGCATTGTATCATCGTGGCAATGGAATAATGATCCGGTACACATATATGAACAAATAAAGAATCCAAAATTCACCGAATATGGCATTGGGCTTGGTTTAGGTTACAAATTCAGTAAGCATTGGGGCGTTTTTGCTGAATATAATTATGGGAATTTTTTTAACGATAACAGCTCTTATTTACGAGGTGGGTTAATGATACGGTTATAAAAAATTCAAACGTAATTTTTTCGGATAAATACATTATTAATTGCAAGCCAATATTTTTTATG
>JBMOHZ010000195.1:0-5115 GCA_049317585.1 Paludibacter sp. | reverse complement strand
CTTACGCAAAAGCCAACGGCGAACCAAAACAAATCAGCGGAAAACAAGAGCTTTATGAAGCAATTGTGAATATGTATATTTAACCAATAAGCCAATTTAATAATATGCCAATGTGCCAATAAAATATGCTAATCTAATAATTGGCAATTTGGCACATTGTCTTATTGGCACATTAAAAAATATTATGAACACAGAAAAAGGAAGTAAATTGTATATTTTTGGCATTACCTTGGTGGCAACACTTGGAGGTTTGCTTTTTGGATATGACACGGCCGTTATTTCGGGTGCTGTGGATTCGTTGAAAGTAGTTTTTCATCTCGATGAAGCTACGTTTGGCAGTATGGCAACATTCTATCATGGTGCAACCGTATCGAGTGCTTTGATTGGTTGTATTTTGGGTAGTGCAGTTTCAGGACTTTTTGCTGAACATTTGGGACGAAAAAATTCCTTATTAGTTGCTGCAGTTATGTTCTTCATTTCAGCATTAGGCGCAGCTTATCCCGAGTTTTTATTCTTTACAAAAGGCGACGGCTCTGTTGATGTACTTATTGCATTCAACATTTACCGTATTATCGGAGGTATTGGTGTAGGTCTTGCTTCGGCTATTTGCCCTATGTATATTGCCGAAATTGCACCTGCAGACATTCGTGGAAAATTGGTTTCATGGAATCAGTTTGCCATTATTTTTGGTATGTTGATCGTTTATTTTGTGAACTATTTTATTACCAAAGGCGAACCACAACAATGGATTGATACCGAAGGATGGCGTTATATGTTTGCCTCCAATGCAGTGCCAGCAGCTATTTTTGGTGTTTTATTGTTTTTTGTACCCGAAACACCTCGCCATTTGGCATTAATTGGTAAAGAAGAAAAAGCACTTCATATTTTGGGTAAAATAAACGGTTCAAATAAAGCCAAAGAAATTTTAGCAGAAATCAAAGAATCGGCACACGAAACGGTAGAGAAAGTATTGGCTTATGGCTGGAAAGTACTTGTAATTGGTATTCTTCTGTCTGTATTCCAACAAGCAGTTGGTATTAACGTGGTACTTTACTACGCTCCTACTATTTTCAAAGGTCTAGGTTTTGGAAACGATGCAGCCATGTATCAAACTGTAATCATGGGCTTTATCAACATTATATTCACTTTAGTGGCTATTTTTACGGTTGATAAATTTGGTCGTAAACCGCTGTTAATCATTGGATCTGTTGGTATGGCTATCGGTATGTTTGCCATTGGCTTGCTGGCATATTTGCAAATTATTGGCGTAAGCACATTAATCTTTATTGTTATTTACTCGGCTTCGTTTATGATGTCGTGGGGACCGATTTGCTGGGTGCTTATTTCAGAAATTTTCCCGAACACCATTCGCGGAAAAGCAATTGCTATTGCAGTAGCTGCACAATGGATTTCAAACTTTATTGTATCGGCTACATTCCCATCGTTGGAAGCATTCAGCATTACATTTACATACGTTCTTTATGGTGTAATGTCGGTTCTGTCAGCCATCTTTGTTTGGAAAATGGTTCCCGAAACCAAAGGAAAAACATTAGAAGATATGACGAAATTGTGGAAAAAATAAAATGACCCCTAACCCCTAAAGGGGAATAAAAAAATCCCGAAGCTCTAAAGATGAGTTTCGGGATTTTTGCTAATGATAGTAAGACTTTAAGTCATGCTATCATTTTGGATAGTCCTGCTATCATTATTATTGGTAATGTTATCAATTGGAATAAAAGGATTTAAAATTCTATCCCAAATTCTTCCACCCTTTGTTTGTTAATCAATTTTCCATTTCTTAAACCCTTAAAATCACAACAAGATGAATAAATCCACTCTTCTGGTTTGGTTACCAATCCTGCTTTCACTGGGTTGTTATGAATATAATCAAAACATACTTGTGGATATTCTTTTTCTATCAGCTGTCGATTTATAACAGTTCCATGCAAAGTATTAAAAAATGAAGGAGTAAAACCTTCCATTTTTGTAATACATTCCGCTTTAGTATGTTGTTTAAATAATGAACCAGATTTTTTTTGTTGTAAATTAATAGCTCGAGTGTATGACCTTAATAATGAGCCAATAGAATTGTTGAAAGTTCTAATCTTTCTTGTTGATGGTGCAATGATAGTATGACTTTGAGTCATGCTATCACTTTCGATGGTCATGCTATCACTTTGGGTATTTTGAACTAAAATTTCCACCGTATGCACATATACCATCAAATGAAAATGATTTGGCATTAAACACCATGCAAGAATATCGGCGTGAGGTAAAATATGGTCTTTTATTTTGGTTAAGAAATAGAGGTAATTGTCATTTGAAAAGAAAGTTTTTTGACCATTATTTCCTTGGTTGTAAATATGATATAAATTGCCAACTTCAAAAATCATATAAGTTAGTTTTAATTGTTAGTATATTTAAGTTTATTAAGTGATAGCATGACTTAAAGTCATACTATCACTACTATCACTACTACCATCACACCCTCAAAAACCCTAACTCATAAACCATAGGTTGTAACTTCTCGCTCAATGCTTTGTATGCTTCTTCAAAAGGTTTGAAACTTACCGGAGCTACATCGCCACTGGCATTGCGGGCTTGCAAGGCTTTGCGTATTTGATACCAACCCACATCGGCACGGTTGAGTTTTAATTCATCACGTACGGTGCGCACATCGGTGTGTGCGAAATAGGCTTGCCAAAGTTTTTTACCTTCGGCAAGTACTGCCTTTGATTCTTCACTCATATTATCTAATCTTGACCCTTTTGGGTCAGTGATAGCATGACTTATTCCAGTATGACTTACTCCAGTGATAGTATGACTTAAAGTCATGCTATCACTGAGGATGATCATGCTATCACTTTGATGAAGATACTGCACCATAAAATCACTCTCGAACCGCTCCGGCGCACCTACTTCTTCTTCGGTAAATGGAATAAAATGATTGACAATGCTCCACTTACGTCCGTTCCATTCCAAATCGTTGGCACTGGCGCTAAGGTTGCTGCCGTTAAACAACATCCACACAAGGCAATCTGTTTTAAATTCTTCGGTAAGCGGCTCGATGGGCTGTAGAAATTGGTCACGGTCGTTGAGCCAAGTTTGTTTTATTACTCGGCGAACTGTATAAATTATTGCTGCTTGCCAAAGATTTTCTTGGGTAACATAAATTGCTCCTTTATGACCAATACCTTGGGCTGATGACAATAATAAAGTATAAAGATTCGCATTTTGAAAATCATTACTATCACAAACTAAATGACCAATTGCACCATCAGACCATTTGGTCGAACCACTTTTAGTTTTTGTAGGACATACAGCATTACTTAAAGATACTACATCTTGTTTATTTACTTTTGGTTTTTCAATCCAATTACTCAAAAACAATTCATTGGGTAAATTATAAAATATTTTTTGACCTATTGCATTTGCATTTTTATCTAACACATCAACAATAATTTCTTTGTCCATTTTATTAATATTGCCAACATTTTTATTTATATTAGCTGTTTTCCAAATTAAAAAGCCTATTGGAAAATTACCTTTTAAACCCTCAAAAGATTTACTATGAACTACAAAGCCACCTTTATATTCGGCATTCCAAATTTGTCTAAATTTCTCAAAATTAGAACCACTAACATATTTGAGTTTACTAAACATTGCCAGAGTAGCATTAGGAATTTCTTGATAAATACGTGCTACAAACTGAGTAAAAAGTTCGTTACTTGCTTTACCATACACTTGCATAGATGTAGCAGCGAATTTAGTTTTTGCAACACCTTGTTTATTGCCTGCACCCAAACCTTCACCCGATTCCGCATACGGCGGATTAATCAACACCAAAATCTTTTTGCCATCGGCAATTGCTTTACGCAGTGTTTCGGGGATTTTGTTGGTAAGCGTGTAATCAATTTTTCCATCATCTGTAATATCATCGTTTAGATAATCGTACTGAAACCGCTGTGCAGCTACACAAGTTTTGGTGGCGCGCATCACGTCAATGTCGGCAGCATCGAGCGTGCTCATATAAATATTACGTGGGTTGCTGTGTTTCACTTCCAGGTTTCCCACACCGCAGCACATATCCCACACTATGTATTCGCGTTGCCAGTTGTCGCCCAGCGTTTCGGTGAGTTTATCGTAGGCTTTATCCACCACTGCCAAGGGCGTGTAATAGGCCCCTTTAAAACTGCGCTCGTCGAGCGGAATAAGGCTGTCGCGGCGTTCGAGCAGGTAATTGCGGTATTCGGCTTTGGGCGGGCGGTGATAAATAGCCCAAAACTGACGGTATCCTTCGCGATTGCCAAGTTCGTATATTTTGCCACCCAAACTAAACACCGGAGCGTTGTTTTTGTGCATCAATTCAGCCGGCAAATTATCGTGCGTACTCACTGTGCCATCGTGCATAATATCGGCAAAAAACAATAGGGCGTAATCTTCTTCCGATACGCCTTTTATTTCGCGCCCCACCATTACCACCCATTTGTCGAACACTTGTTTCAGGTTATCGGGTGTAATTTGAGTACGGATAATATCGCCGTTTTTAATGGCATTTTTTATGGTGCTGATAAACTCTTCCTCGTGGGTTTCAATTCGGAACGACACAAAGTGAGTGCCTATATGTGCCGAAACGGCATCCAAGGCTTCTTGTGGATATTTACTCGCCGATGTTCCCCATTTAATCGTCTTTTTGGCAAGGAAATCAACCACATCCTCGCTTTTCATAATAGCCGCTTTTTGGGTGTCAATTACCGCCAAAAAAGGTGGAATAGATTCGCCTTTGTTCAATGCTTGCTGTACATAATGCATCAATTGCGTAAACATGGCGTAGGTGGAATTCTTTCCGCTATCTTTTGCCTCAAACCAGATTTCTTTCGTCTGAATATCAATCAAATTTTTAGAATAAGCTTTCAATCCCAATGCTTTTATATAAGCATCTTTCACATCCTCTTCGCTCCTAACTTGTTGTAATTGTTTGTAAAGGCTCATGTAAGTTACTAAATTTAAAATTAATTTAACGATTATAGTTTCATCGCAAATATAAGAATATTTTTTTACATTAGTTGTTATATAAGTTATAATTATATGATATAAAAGTTGTTACTTTGCAAA
>JBMOHZ010000194.1:0-5122 GCA_049317585.1 Paludibacter sp. | reverse complement strand
GCAAATAAAAAAACAGCACAATGATTATACACGGAACTAACCTATCTGTTATAGCAAAAGAAATAATACCTGACAAATGTTCAAATTGTGGAAAGCAAAATTGTATTGAAATGATTATATTTCAAAGTTATGCTCATATTTACTGGATACCTTTTTATCCTAAAGCCAAAACAGGTGCTACTCAATGTTTGAATTGTAACCATATTTTACAGAATAATGAGTTTACAGATGATTTAATATTTCAATACAAAACATTAAGAAAAAAATCAAAAACACCTCTTTGGTCTTTTATCGGAATTTGTACTTTGACTATTTTTATACTATATTTTGCTATACGTAATAATCCTTAGCCTTTAAAAACAAATAGTTAGATTAAAATATACTGGAGCCGATAAACCATCCAAACGGGGCGTAATAAAAAAGCCTTATGAGTAGGAAAATCTAATACAATTGAAAGTTATGAATTATTAAATAGCTACTTTTGTAATCATTGATTTTAATAAGTAAACTTATGAGTAAAAAGAATGAAATAAAAAGTTTTGACCAACAATTAAATGATTGGCGAAAACAATTCAACAAAGAAATTCCAGAACGTGTTGGACTTGCCTTTTATACAAATAATGATGGTGAGGTTGAGGTTGAAGTTTATATGTCTGATGAAAATATGTGGATGAGTCAGCAAATTATGTCACATCTTTTTGGTGTTGAAGAAAATACTATTACCTATCATATTCAAGAAGTATTTAAAAGTGGTGAATTGGATGAAAATCCAACTACTCGAAAAATTCGAGTAGTTCGAAATGAAGGAAAGCGACAAGTAAATCGTGAAATTCAATTTTATAATTTAGACATGGTAATTTCAGTAGGTTATCGTGTCAACTCTATCAAAGCAACGCAATTCAGAAAATTTGCCACTAGGGTACTTCACGAATATATTCAAAAAGGATATGTGCTGAATGATGATAGATTTAAACAAGGTCGAAAATTCGACGATGCTTACTTTACCGAAATGATTGAAAGGATAAGAGATATTCGCCTTAGCGAACGTCGTTTATATCTTCAAATATCCGATATTTTTGCACTTTCGTCGGACTACGACAAAAACAGTACGATTACCAAAGAATTTTTTGCATTTATTCAAAACAAACTACATTATGCAATTGCAGGAGGCACTGCTGCTGAGATAATTTACAGTCGTGTTGATGCTAGAAAAGAGCAGTTAGGTTTAACTTCATGGGCACATTCCCCTAATGGAAAAATATATAAAACGGATGTTACAATTGCTAAAAACTACCTTAATGAAGATGAATTGCATAAATTGAGATTATCTGTTTCTGCATTTTTGGATTTGGCTCAGTTGCGTGCAGAAAGACAATTGCCAACATCAATGGAAGACTGGATAAACTTTATGAGCAGTTATTTGGATTTGAACGGATACACTGTTCTCGAAGGCTTAGGTAAAATAAGTAAAGAACAGGCTGAAGAAAAAGCATTAGAGGAATATTCAAAATTCAGAGTTATACAAGATAAAAAATACATAAGTGATTATGAAAAAATGTTTAAATCTTTAGACAATCAGTAAAAGTCATTTAAAAGAAAATCAAGCCCTAACTCAGTTTACCTTAGCTCGTAAAATATTTGTTGTGAAAAAACAATTTTATAGCATTCTTCAAATCAACTCCTCATACCTAATCTCACATTTCTGATAAATATTTAAAAAAATATTACAAAATAATTAGTGCGCTAAATAGCTGAAATTCAGTATTTGGCGCATTTTGTTTTTATAATAAGTTATACCCTGAAATTAGGTATTCAATTTAGGTAAATGATGGGGTACTTCATATTTTGCAACTTTGCATTGTGTTAATTAATAGACTTTTACAAAATATTATATACAAGTTGTAGTACAAGTTGTACAACGAAAAATTTGTTTCCATCTAAATTTGCAAATCGTTTTAAAACAAAATACAACTAAAGATAAGTAACCTGAAACTAATGATAAACTGAGAAAAACAGCTAAGTTGAATAAACTAATTTTGTTGAAAAACAGCGAATAATTGAAGGTTAGATTCAATTTGAATATGAGTTGCCTGTTTTTTTATACTCATTTTAAAACCAATCTACTATTTCTGCATTGTAAAATTACTAAAAAATCAAAAAGAAATTAGTTGGATTTGAACAATGATGCACAACGATGCACAATACTGACCAAATGCATTAGAATACATTGTTTTGCCTTGTTTTGCCTATTGTAAAGGGATAAATGTCGCCCTATATTTGCATTGTCGAACAACAAAAAAAGAGCTCGTTTTGTGTTTGATAAAATAATTAATTTTTAGACAAAAGCCAAAAAATGGCACGTAGTCAGAATCCGATGACAGGAAAAATGTCTGGATCGATGGGTAACTTCGTTACTTCGTCATTGGGTTCCAACAACATCGTAAAGACGAAAGCGTTCGGACGTCGGGACGCTAAAACCGAATCGCAAGTAAAACAGCGTGGAGGTTTTAAAATGATCGGCGAACTGTTCCCCATGCTGGGCAGTATTCCTCACGAGGGATTTGCACAGCGTGCCTCTGAAAGCTCGGTGTATGCAGCATTTATGGCTGTTAATTTATCGGGTGCTATTGACAAAAGCGGCGATGTGGCTGCTATTGATTATTCCAAGTTAAAAGTGGCCGATGGGACACTATCGTTTCCGGTTGTAAAATCGGCAACGCTCACAGAACAAGGGATAACAATAACATACCTCCCTTCGCTTAGAAATCAACTAAACTTCCCCACCGACGAAATGGTGGCGCTGGCACTAACCCAAACGGGTGAGTTGTGGATTGAGCGTCAACCACGGGGTTCGGAAGCGCAGGAAAGCATTCTGATTCCAATCGAGGATGTCACTACTGTCGATATACTGGGAGTGTATCTGTTCAGCAAGCGTGCCGACGGCAGCAAGGTATCCAAGTCGGTATTTATTCCGCTGGTGTAAAACAGATAGTGTAGTTTAGTTAACAAGGTAAAACCCATTGTAAGGCAGAGCTGCTTACAATGGGTTTTTTGCTAATATCTACAATCTGAATCGGACTCCCGCATTAAAATTAATTCCAGGCTGAGCTAAACCTCCATAATCAGCATATTTCACATCGAGCAAGTTATTAACATCTGCAAAAATGTCAAAATAATTATCGACCCAAAGCAAACGAACATCTGCCATAGTAAAAGGCTTATAACTAAGTAGTTGATTAGTTGCAAAATCAGTATAATTCCCAGCTCTTTCGTTGTACGAGAATTTCCATTGAGCCGAAAGTTTGCTCACAATATCATGACTTACTCCAACTACAACTTTGTTTCGTAAGTAATCTAAGGTGTATTTTGAGTCGAACGTATCTGCTTGTTTGTCAAGTGTAAGGTACGAGTATGAAGCATTCATTTTTTTGATAAAACAGTTTTCAAATTTATATTCTGCCTGTATGTCAGCACCTAAAGCATTTACAGATGTTAGATTTTTACTTTCCCATACTGTGGCTGTTGGTAGTTTTACCCAGTCGATAATATTGTTTCCCATACGATAATATACTAACCCGTTGATTGAAAGTCTATTTTTGTTGTATTTCATGCCCACTTCTACAGTTGTCGACTTCTCGGGCTTCAGATTTGGATTGGCAATTTGCGTAGCCGACTTATAGTATAAATCGGTAAAAGTAGGCACCCTAACAGCGGTATTAGCCGACGCAAATACATTTAAATTTTCATTCATTACATACGACAAATCAATGCCACCATTTGTATAAGTTCCGAATTTTTCGTTATTCGTAACGGCTATTCCAGCTGAAATATTTAGATTCTGAATCTTTTTTGAATAATCAACTGCAGCTGTCGAAATAAATCGATTGCTTTCTTTGGTGAAAGGGTGTGCAGCTTCAAATGTATTTTTCTGATTACTTGTAAGAGCTGTACCCAGTACCGTGCTGTAAATGTGTTCGTTACGCACATCGATTCCGGCTACAAATTTTCCAATATTAGTCAATATTACAGCTGAAGCTTTTCCTCCGATTACATCTGTAAGATGGTAATTATGACTTTTATAATAGCTTGCCGGCGAAAAGGACGTACTATATTTTGCTGTATCAGATGCATTACGAACATAAAAACCATTTTTATTTTTATAATAATCTTCACGGAAAAGTTCAAACCTATCGTAATGCCTACGAGCATATCCTTGCGTTTGAATTTCCAGGTTTTTCAGATGTAACAACCACGATAAAGAGCCAAAAAATGTTTGCGTATGGTCGAACTGATTGGGGTATTTGAACGAATAAAACGCATTGGCACCATAGGATTTTTGTTGATAAGCCAATTGTAAATCAAATTTACCAGCTGATACAGTATTTAAAGTAGTATGCGAAAATGCATTGAGTATTTTATAATCGGTATTGCTGATATAGCCATCGCTGCTTTTGTTTGAAAAGGAAGCAAATGTTGCAAACTTTTTATTACCTAAATTACCCGAGATATTTTGAGTAAAAGTACCGAAACTACCAGCAGTGAGTTGTGCGGCTGCACTGTTATTCGTTCTACCATTGGTAACAATATTAATTGCCCCACTAAATGCATTGGGACCATAAATACGTGCAGCAGAGCCTTGAAGGAGCTCAATACGTGCAATATCCGACAATTCGATAGGAATATCAAGATTGTAATGGCCTGTTTGTGGATCGGTTATATTTACACCATTCAGAAGCACCAACACCTGATCGAAGGAACCGCCACGTATGCTTATATCCGATTGCGTACCTCCTACTCCACGGTTACGTATATCAACTCCCGATAAAGATTCAAGTAAATCGTCGATACTCTGAAGGGGCATTTTTTCAATTGTTTTGCGGTCGATAACGGTAAGCAACCTGCCAGAACCGGGATTTAACTGGTAAAGAGCAGCATTTACACCAATTTCGCGTAAATCAATTTGCAAACTATCGGTTTTTTCCTGCGAAAACGATACGGTAATAATAACACTAAAAAGAAATCCAAGTACTAATTTTTTGTTCATAAATATATAAAATAAAAAAACGGTTGAATCAGATTACACTCTGAATCAACCGTTTGGTTTGATTTTTTTTAATTTTTT
>JBMOHZ010000193.1:0-5127 GCA_049317585.1 Paludibacter sp. | reverse complement strand
CCAAGTGCCTGAAAATTGAGCGAATGATGCTTGAAAAGCGTAAGACCCAAACCAGCCGATACCGAAGTAGCTTTGTAAATATTAGTAGTGGTTTTTTCATTCACAAATTCGGTATTAAATGAAATACGACCTAAACTTTTGCTTATTCCCACACTTTGCCCAAAAATGTTCGAATAAGGGTTTTGAATCAATGCATAATTAATAAGCGTATTTCCTTTTAGACGTAAAACACCGATTAAACCACGTCCATTTAATGTGTGTAAACTCCCATTGCTTACATTATACCCAAGTTGTATGTTGCTTTTTGGAGTATTGTAGGTGAAGTTATATAAAAATTGTCGGTCGAAATTAAACTCTTCGTTCCCACCAAAATACAAACTTTGAATACCAGTTGAGTATTGCAGTTCTCTGTTTTTTGGAAATAGAATGCTTCCATAAACTCTTATGCTATTTCTTATGGGCTGCGATGACATTAAATTGTACATTTGATAATCCAGATTGAGCGGTGATGAGCTCTGATTACGTTGATTTACAAATACGCTATTTAATTTTTGAAGTTGTAGTGCAGTCCCTTTTATGTCGTTCTCCGACGAAGCACTTATCATTATCGACGATTCTTTCCAATTGTTTTGGTAGCGCATTCTGTCAGTAGGATTCATCTTTATTTGGTAAGCTACTGTTTGATAAATAGTTGTATCGCGATAAGCAGGTAGGTTAATAAACTCCATATAACCTTCGCTGTTACCCCTGAACGAAATAAGCTTTCCAACTTTATAATCGAGTTTAATCAGTTCATTTGTGTTTCCTTTGTTCGATAGCCTTAATTGAAGTGTTGTGTTCGGGTTTGTTTCGGTAAAATATAGGTTGTTTTTATAAACCGAAAAATCACATTTTGTGGCAGCTATAATTGATATGTTCGACGATGCCATTGATGCTTGTTGGTCAGTACGTAGCATAGCCGAAACAATATAAGATACACCTCCAGTAGCATTGCTCGAAGGTGAAATATGTATAGGCACGTAAGTTGTGTCGCCACTATTTACAGTAATTTCGTCGTCGCCCATGCTTATAATTTTCCAATTATCAGGAGCGGTAAACGTTACTTTGCCATTTATCGATTGCGAGGTTGCATTGTAAATTTTGAGAATATTAAAGCTCATATTGCCAGCTACAATACTATCGTTCGATTTGCTAAATTGCATTTCAATTCCCAATACGTTGTTTTGCGAATGCAAGTTTAGTGATGATGTAAAAACAAAAGCGAAAAACGCAAAGAGGATGCGATTTAAGAGGTGGGAGGTATGTCGTTGCTTTTGTGCGATCATTGGTGCTGGTATAAAACTCAAAAGCCGGGGCCAGTAGGTACTAGCTCAAATTCAATTTCTATATTGTAATAGTCGGGGTCTTCGCCCATTAATGAACCATTGCCCCCAGCCGAAACAGGTTTGCCACATTCATACGAAATATTGAGTTGATTGTTTGCCCAGTTTAAATCCGTCCAACTCAAATTGGTATATGAAAATAACGGTACCCAATCGGATGATAAATCCTGATAACCATACGAGTGTCCACTTTCAAGACCAACCACATTTTCAGCTTTAACTCGTAATCTGTTGAGAGGCAATACATATAAATCGCCTTTTATATTTGCCTGATTATTAAAAGCTCTAAAATATAACACAAATCCCTGAAGCACATGGCCTACTCTACTGGAGTCGGCGAGCGAAATGCCAAAACGTGTGCCAGTTTGAACTTCTATTCCTTTTTTAATTTTACTTAAGCTGCTAAAGTTCAAAGGTAAGCTACTACCATATAATACATTTAGGCGTGCAGCATTCCATTCTTGCGAAAATACGTGTCCTGTGTTGCAACTAAGCACCAGTGTGAGTATAAATATTTTCAGCAAAATTAGTCTGTTAGTTAGCATGTTAATGCAAAAGGTAAAACACTTAAATAAGAAGAAGATTGACCAACACTTATGCCGCGTTGATCAATCTTCAAAATTACTATTTTTTTTCGAATTAGTCAATAGCCAAATCGAACATTACGTTTACAACATAACGATCTGGTGCAGGACTAGGATTTTGGTCGATAATTTTTACAGGATTCATTGGACGTACAGTTCCTTGTTCGGCTGTACCACAACGCCAATTTAATGTAAATGAATTGTCTGCAGCATCACCAGCATTCGCATTTACCGTATTGTTGTCTTCGAGAAGAACTACTGGATAAGTTTCAAGACGAGCTACTTGTGTAGCATTAGCTGTAGAAACACTAAACAACGAAGCACCTGCTGTAGTACCTTTAGCCAAAGCAGCACCTTCGAAAGTATTCAGACCATTGTTTGTAATTGAGAAACCTACATTATCCAACGAAAACGCAGTGTTAGGATTGTCAGTTCCAAGGAAAGTTGGTTCTTCAGTACCATAAGTCAAAGCCCAACGAGTAGATGAAGAAACTGTAAAATCTGTTTTGTACATCGAACCTGAAGTTGCAGGGTTAGCTGCTCCCGAAGCAATTTGCGATGAAATACCGTTTTTGTAATCTTCGATAGTGTTAAACACAAACTCGATATTACCACCGTTTGTAACGGTCATACGTAATACCTGATTTAAACTTACAGCTACAGGAATTACATTTCTGTCTTTTACTGCTTGTCCGAATGCACTAAAACCGCAAATCAGCATTACTGCTGCTAAACTAATTTTTTTCATAAAAACTTTTTTAATTATTAATAGAGATTTTGATTTATTTGACTCCAAAATACTTTATAGGAGTTATATTGTTTGTTTTATTCTGATTAAAGTAAAAATAAATAATTGTTCAAAATTTTATCCTACAACCTATTTATTGCTCGATTTCGAATGCGAATGTAGTAATAATTACTACAACCAAAAATAGAAAATTAAGTAAGTAGCTTTATAAAACTACAGTTTTTCACAAATAGAACCCAAGCTTATTAAAAAAATTTATTATTACAATTTGTATATCAGTTAATTGGCATGCCAATTTGTAATGATTACATAATTGTACATTCATTAAATATAATTTATATTTAACTTATATTAATATTAAAAATTCGTTTCAAATTGGCATTGAAGTGCTGAAACCACCAATGGTAGGGCATTTTGGTGGTTGTTAAATAGTTTTCATTTTTAATTATGGAACTTAAATATTAGAATTCAAGAATTATTTAACCAAAAAAGTGCAATTTTAAACGCATAAAAATATTACCTTTGCTCAACGTAAAAATTATAAAATTAAAAATTATGGGTAAAATTTCAGATGTCGTAAAACCGGGAGTTGTTACTGGTTCCGACTTGCAATTTATTTTTAAGGTAGCTAAGGAAAACGGTTTTGCAATTCCTGCTGTGAATGTAGTCGGATCGTCAACTGTGAATGCAGTGCTCGAAGCAGCCAAAGTAGCTAATGCTCCTGTTATGATTCAGTTTTCGAACGGTGGTGCAGCTTTTAATGCTGGTAAAGGTTTAAAACTCGAAGGTCAACAAGCTGCTATTTTAGGCGCTGTTGCAGGTGCAAAACACATTCATACATTGGCAGAAGCTTATGGTGTACGTGTAGTTTTACATACCGACCATGCTGCTAAAAAACTTCTTCCTTGGATTGACGGACTGCTTGATGCCAGCGAAAAACATTTTGCTGAAACTGGAAAACCACTTTTCAGTTCACATATGCTCGATTTATCAGAAGAACCATTAAACGAAAACATTGAAATTTGCGAAAAATACCTTACTCGTATGAGTAAAATGGGTATGACATTGGAAATGGAATTGGGTATCACTGGTGGCGAAGAAGATGGAGTTGATAACAGTGATGTTGATAATAGTTTACTTTACACTCAGCCCGAAGATGTTTACAAAGTGTATGCTGCTTTGAGCAAAATTTCTCCTAACTTCACAGTTGCAGCTTCGTTTGGTAATGTACACGGTGTTTACAAACCAGGAAATGTGAAATTGACTCCTAAAATTTTGAAAAATTCGCAAGAATTTATCAAAGCTCAAACAGGAACGGCAGATGCACACCCTGTTAATTTTGTATTCCACGGTGGTTCAGGTTCTTCACACGAAGAAATACGCGAAGCAATTAGCTATGGCGTAATCAAAATGAATATTGATACCGATACACAATGGGCATTTTGGGATGGAATTCGTGGATTTGAAGCTAAAAATCGCGAATATCTTCAAGGTCAAATTGGTAATCCTGATGGAGCTGAAAAACCAAATAAAAAATACTACGATCCACGCGTTTGGTTACGCAAAGGAGAGGAATCGCTTATTGCTCGCTTGCAGGTAGCGTTCGAAGATTTGAATGCAATAAATAGTTTATAAGCCCAGGCTTAGATTGAAAGTAATACGGGTTTGCTTGGATCTTTTTTTCAAGTAAACCCATTAAATAAAAACAGTTTGAACGGTGTATTCCAGAGCAAGCTGTTTTTATTTTTGCATAAATCATAATTATTTACTACTTAACTTTCATTTTTACAACAAACTCCTAAAGTAAAATGTGGATTCTCTTTGCATTTATTTCGGCTTTACTACTCGGTGTGTATGATGTTTGCAAAAAAACATCTTTGCAAGCTAATGCAGTG
This sequence comes from Paludibacter sp., assembly GCA_049317585.1. Taxonomy (GTDB): domain Bacteria; phylum Bacteroidota; class Bacteroidia; order Bacteroidales; family Paludibacteraceae; genus Paludibacter. The sequence continues at coordinate 518 of JBMOHZ010000193.1, read as the reverse complement.
ATACCAGTATTGCAATTGTCAATATTAATATCAGCTTTATTTTTAACGCCATTTTTGCTGTTATCGTGGTTTTGGCCTGGTTTTGAAACAAGCATATTTTATGTGCCAGCTGTCAGTTTCGAAACTCATTTAATGTTGATGCTCAAATCAGTAATAGTGCTTACGTCGTGGTTGTTTGCCTATTTTGCTATGAAGCATTTGCCTATTACCATTGCTTCGCCTATTAAAGCCACTCAGCCAGTTTGGGTAGTACTAGGTGGTGTGCTTATTTTTAGTGAGCAACTAAGTTTTTATCAAAGTATAGGAGTTGGTATTACCTTGTTTTCGTTTATCCTATTTTCGTTTGCGGGCAAAAAAGAAGGATTTTCGTTTACAAATAATAAATGGATTTGGTTTATAATACTTGCTACGCTAACAGGTGCAATTAGTGGTTTGTACGATAAGTTTTTATTGAAGCATATAAATCACATGTCGGTACTCGTATATTATACCTATTATCAGGTAATTATTATGGGTGC
>JBMOHZ010000192.1:0-5128 GCA_049317585.1 Paludibacter sp. | reverse complement strand
ATTATTTGGAATTCAGAGATAAATGAAATAACATTTGAATATGAAATTTTGGAGGGAATGGCTGGTTTTGAATAGGTTTACGAATTGAAAACTTATTTTTACTTGTGAGTCTTTTCTCGCTTTCAAAACAAGACAGAAACAGTTAGAAAACATTGATTTGCAGACAAATAAATTAAGATTTTATTCGTTAATTAGTGACAGTTTTGTACATACTGAAAACGACTAAAAATGAAGAAGACAGACACAGAAATGAGAAATGCAATTATAATTGGAGCGACTTCTGGAATTGGTAAAGAACTTGCAAGATTACTTGTTGACGACGGATTTAAAGTTGGGATAACTGGCAGACGGACGGAATTACTTGAAAGCTTGAAATCGGAAAATCCTGACGCTTATTTCATTAAGACTTTTGACGTGAAAGACACAAAAGTAGTGGAAGAAAAATTGGAAGAACTAATTTCTGAACTTGGCGGACTTGACTTACTTATTTTGAGTTCAGGCACAGGAGATGTTAACGACAAATTAGATTTTGAAATTGAAATCCGTACAATTGAGACAAATGTAATTGGGTGGACTTTTATTTCTGACTGGGCTTTCAAATACTTTGAAAAACAGAAACATGGACATTTGACAGCAATAAGTTCTATCGCAGGACTTCGTGGAAACAGACAGTCAACGTCTTATAATGCTACAAAAGCATATCAAATAAATTATTTGGAAGGATTAAGACAAAAAGCAACTAAACTCAACGAACAAATATACATTACAGACATTCGCCCAGGACTTGTTAATACAGAAATGGCAAAAGGTGAAGGTCTTTTTTGGGTAATGCCTGTTGAAAAGACTGCTCGACAAATTTACGAAGCAATTAAGAAGAAAAAGAAAATTGCATATGTAACAAAACGTTGGAAACTAATTGCGGCGATTATAAATAGAATGCCCAGACGATTATATGACAGAATGTAACGAAAAGAAAAGCTCTACACCGTCCCTACACCAAGTGGGGAGCAAGTTCAAAAGCCATCTGACCTCTCAGGAGGCTTTTTTATAATTATAACATTCCAATTTTAACATAAAACGACTAAATCGAAAACATACGTTAACCGAAAAATTCTATCTGTTAATTTTTACCAAATATATCACAATTTTCCGACCTCCAGCATACTTTTTGAATAATTTAGCGTTGTAGTAATCAGAAAACGAAGTCAATTCTTAAAAAGTATTTTTACAAGATTGTTTGTCTTTTTGGCTTTGTTGTTTACTCATTATTCTTTAATCAAAAAATAAACATTTAATTTTTATCTTTATGAAACTCTCTCAACGTACAAAACTGCTTGGGTTGTTTGCAGCAATGGTTGCTGTAAGTGTAGCAACCAATCTTACAACCAATTTACTATCGGATAATAACCGAAAAGATGCTTTATTTCAGAGTGATGAAATTCCGGCTACATACGCAGCCATATCCAAAGCTCCACGCGCAATGGATACCGACTTCACGTTGGCAGCCGAACTGTCGGTACATGCAGTGGTTCACGTAAAAACAAAGACTCCAATGCAAATGCAACAAGGATTTGGCGGTGGTGGTTTTAACGATCCGTTTTTTGAATATTTTTTTGGTCCGCAACAACGTCGCCAACAACAACCACAAGAAGCGCCTATGCAGGAAGCAGCAGGCTCGGGTGTTATCATTTCGAACGATGGTTATATAGTTACGAATAATCATGTTGTAGACAAATCAAAAGAAATTGAGATTACGCTCAACGATAAGCGAACCTTTAAAGCTAAGCTTGTGGGTGCCGACCCCAATACCGACATTGCTTTATTAAAAATTGAGGCCGAAAAGTTGCCGGTTATTCTATTCGGCAATTCCGACTCGCTCAAAATTGGCGAATGGGTATTGGCTGTGGGCAATCCTTTTAATCTAACGTCGACCGTTACAGCTGGTATTGTAAGTGCTAAAGCGCGCAATATAAATATTATCAATTCGCAAATGAAAATAGAATCGTTTATACAAACGGATGCTGCCGTAAACCCTGGAAATAGTGGTGGTGCATTGGTTAATACGCGTGGCGAATTAGTTGGTATAAATACAGCTATAGCTTCGCAAACAGGTTCGTATGCTGGCTATTCGTTTGCTGTACCAACCAGCATAGTTAAAAAAGTAGTTTCGGATATTCGTCAGTTTGGTTTTGTACAACGCGCCGTATTGGGTGTGAGTATGAAAGAAATTACCAGCGAAATAGCCAAAGATAAAAACCTTAAAACCATGGAAGGTGCTTATGTGGATGCTGTGGTCGAAAATAGTGCTGCCGAAAAAGCAGGCGTTAAAAAAGGAGATATTATTATCAAAGTAGAGGAAGTGGATATTAAATCATCATCGCAACTGCAAGAGCAAATAGGCCGTTACAGTCCGGGCGATAAGGTTACACTGACAGTGCTACGCGATAACAAAGAAATAAAACTAAATGCAGAACTTAAAAACCGACAAGGAACTACCAAAGTAGAATCGGGCGAAGTGAGCATGGATATGCTGGGAGCCGAATTTAAAGAGATTAGTGCCAAATTAAAAGATCAATTCCAACTTGATTATGGATTGGAAGTAAAATCAATTAGTAAAGGAAAATTCCAAACAGCTGGCATTAAAGAAGGTTTTGTAATTGTAAAAATCAACAATCAGGCAATTCGTAGTACCGACGACATAAAAGAAGTGCTTACCGAAGCACTTAACACAAACGACAAATTTAAAGTTTTAAACATTGCAGGCGTTTATCCTAACGGTAAAGTGGCATACTATGCAGTAAATTTGGGCGATTAATTCAAAATCAGTTTTTTTAAAGGTGACGAATCTATCCTTCGTAAACCGAAGGGTAGATTCGTTTTTTGATTTTAAAAATTTGCAAAAAAGTAATTTATCAACATCATAGAACTTTTATCCATTTATATTGTTTGAGTAAATAGAATTTCGATTTAAACTATATCGAAAATTTGAACATGTTTACTGCATTTATAAGCAAAATAAATTACTTAAAATACTATTTTGTCAATTGAAATAAAAGTATTAATTTTGCACGCTAATTTTTTAAACCATAATGAGACAACTAAAAATTACTAAATCGATTACTAATCGAGAAAGTGCATCACTTGACAAGTATCTACAAGAGATTGGTCGTGAGGATCTTATTACAGTTGAGGAGGAAGTAGAACTGGCGCAACGCATTCGCAGTGGCGACCGCATAGCGCTCGAAAAACTAACTCGTGCCAACCTCCGTTTTGTTGTTTCGGTAGCAAAACAATACCAAAATCAAGGTTTAAGTCTACCCGACTTAATTAATGAAGGTAACCTTGGACTTATCAAAGCTGCTGAAAAGTTTGATGAAACTCGTGGTTTTAAATTTATTTCGTATGCTGTGTGGTGGATTCGTCAATCCATTCTTCAAGCTTTGGCCGAACAATCGCGTATTGTACGTTTGCCATTGAATCAGGTAGGTTCGTTGAATAAAATCAACAAAGCCTTCTCGAAATTCGAACAGGAAAACGAACGCCGTCCTTCGCCCGAAGAGTTGGCAGAACAGCTTGATATACCTGTTGAGAAAATTACTGATACAATGAAAGTATCTGGCCGACACATTTCGGTGGATGCTCCATTTGTTGAAGGTGAAGACAACAGCTTATTGGATGTAATGATTAACGACGACTCGCCTAACGCCGACCGTGCTTTGATAAACGAATCGTTGTCAAAAGAAATTGAACGTGTATTAGCCAATACACTATCGGACAGAGAAAAAGATATCGTTAAGAAATTTTTTGGCATCGGTGTTACCGAAATGACCTTAGAAGAAATTGGCGATGAATTTGGTTTGACTCGCGAACGTGTACGTCAGATTAAGGAAAAGGCAATTCGCAAACTACGTCCTAACTCAAAAAGCAAATTACTAAAAGGATTTTTAGGATAGAGAATTAATTAATAATTAAGAATTAATAATTAAGAGTAGGCATAAAATATTAAAGAGTTCAAATCAAAACGATTTGAACTCTTTTTTTATAAATACATGGACTTTAACCACAAAAAGAGCACTATTAGCAGTAGTGCAGGTAGCATGTTTACAATGCGAAGTTTTTTAATTTCGAGTATGTTTATACTAAGTCCAATTAATAAAATTCCACCCACAGAACTTAATCCTTGAATAATTTCGGCACTAAAAAACGCAGAAGCAAACGTTGCTATTAAAGTTATGGAGCCTTGAAACAATAAAAGAGGAATAGCAGCAAATATAACTCCAACACCAAAGGCCGAAGCTAATAATATAGAAGAAAAGCCATCCATAAGTGATTTGGTGAGTAATACTTCCGATGACCTGCCAATTCCTTCGTCAATGGCACCAACAATAGTCATAGCACCAACACAAAAAAGCATGAAGGCAGTAAGTAAGCCTTCGGTAAAGCGTTCGTTACCAATTTTTAATTGTTTTTTCAAATAATCACTCAGCTGCTCCGTTTTTTGCTCAAGCCGCAACCATTCGCCAATTAATGAGCCAATAGCAACAGATGCAACAACGAATAAGATGTTTTTCATACCTGTTATCATTGTTATACCAATGGCTAAGGTAAACAATCCTGTGGCCTGAAAATAGATCTGCTTGAAGCGTGGGTGGAGTCCTTTGTTTAAAAACAACCCAATAGTCCCTCCTGCAATTACGGCAAGTGTATTAACAATGGTTCCGAGCATAAAACAGTAGCGTTAATTTAAATTATTTGGCAAATATACAAAAAAAAACAAAGGGCCGCTTCACAGCGCCCCTTTGCCACATTTTAACCTAAACCTTAACTATGAAAAATTTATCTGTTTGTTTACTCTGCAAAGATAAAATCTTTTTTTTTATCGTGCAATAGCATACTTAAAAAAATCAACAAAAAAATTGATTATATACTTGTCGACAGGTATATAATTTTATTAATACATTAATTATCAATTAAATAATACGACAAAATAATTAGTTAAAATATGTATAACAAGTTAATGCTATACCAAAATATACATTCATTTCCAATAACGCAAATAAAAAAGCTGTTTCTAAATGAACTGTACCCCAAAAGTTAGACAAAAAACTTTTGGGGTATTTTTATGGAA
>JBMOHZ010000191.1:0-5138 GCA_049317585.1 Paludibacter sp. | reverse complement strand
CCCATCAGTTCAGGCGCTAATCTCGATGACAAGAAGATTGCTGTTGGACCATCAGCTCCACCAATAATTCCAATTGCTCCACATTGTTGAGGTGTAAAACCTAAAGCATAGGCACCAATAAAGGTTGCAAAAATACCAAGTTGTGCTGCAGCTCCAATAAGCATTAATTTAGGATTAGCAATCAATGTAGAAAAGTCAGTCATAGCTCCAATACCTAAAAAAATCAGAGGTGGATACCAACCTGTTAAAACGCCGCTATAAAGGATATTCATTACTGAACCTTTTTCGTAAATACCAATTTGGTAACCTTCGGTAAACGGCACATTACCCACTAAAATACCAAAACCAATGGGCACTAACAGCAATGGTTCCCAGTTTTTAGCTATACCAAGCCAAAGAAATGCAATTCCAATGACTATCATTACAAGGTACTTAAACTCAAAGTTAGCAAAAGCTGTATTATTCCAAAACTTCTGCAAACTATCCATAATAAGTGATGTATCACCAGATGCTTGAGCAAAAAGCCCCATAGGCAAAAACAGACCCATTATGATAAGTAAAAAACCTATCTTATATTTTATATCTCTCATACTTTTATTTTTTACTATTCAACAAGAAATAAATCGGCATCCTGAAGCACAGCAGAGCCAGCAGGCGTACATACCTTTACTATTGTACCATTGCGTTCAGCCAGGATGTTATTTTCCATTTTCATCGATTCCATAACTAAAAGTACATCACCTGCCTTAAAGCTATCACCCTCAGCAACCAGTACTTTAATAATACTACCTGGTAGTGGCGATTTAATAGCTTTAGCACTTGGTTTCGAACTACTTGAAACTGGACTAAGGTTTTCGATGATACGTTTATCAGCCGATTTACTTTGTGCTTCTTTACGTACTAGAATCGGTGTCTTTGAAGTTTTCATTTCTTGTTTTACCTTTACCGAATAAGGTGTACTATTTACTTCAATTTCAGCTATATCACCTTCTACCGATTTAATAAGAACTTGATAATCAACGCCATTTATATTAAAATCAAATTTTTTCATACGAAAAATATTTTTATCTTTGTAATGTATTATTTAAACCATAAATTTTAGAATTCCAAGGGGAATAACGTCTTTCAATACGTTTTATCGTAATAACGTTACTTTCTTCGTCGTGCATGTCGTTCATATACAAGTGCAGAGCTAAAGAAATAGCCGCAATTTCATTAGCTGAAACATCAACCATTTCTTCTACTTTTTTTCCCGCTTTTACCATTTTCTTTTTGCTTGAATTTAAAACAAAATATTGAATAAAATCAAAAAGCAAAACCAATATTATAAGTGCAAGAAAAACAACGACCATACCAATTACTGAGCCAATCAGCAACTCGCTCCATGTGTTAATTAATAATAGTTCCATAATTATAAAGGAATATTACAGTGTTTACGCAATGGATTAACAACCTTTTTGGTTTGTAAGGCTTGGAATGCACGAATTATTCGGAATCGGCTATTTCGTGGTTCAATAACATCGTCGATATATCCGTAAGAAGCAGCTTGATAAGGATTAGCAAACTTTTCGTTATACTCAGCTACTTTTTCAGCAATATATTTTGCTTTTTCTTCGGGGTCGGTTATCGAATTAATCGAACGTCCTTCTAATACTTCGATTGCACCTGCAGCGCCCATAACAGCAATTTCGGCAGTAGGCCAAGCATAATTAAAGTCTCCACGTAGTTGTTTACAGCTCATTACATCATGAGCACCTCCATACGACTTACGAAGCGTTACAGTCACTTTTGGCACTGTGGCTTCGCCATAAGCAAACATAAGTTTGGCACCATGAATAATAATACCAGCATACTCTTGACCAGATCCAGGTAAGAAGCCAGGAACATCAACAAGCGTAAGAATAGGGATATTGAATGCATCGCAAAAACGTACAAAACGTGCAGCTTTACGCGAAGCATCACAGTCGAGTACTCCTGCTAAGAAATTTGGCTGATTAGCAATAATACCTGTTGAAACACCATTAAAACGAGCAAATCCAACAATTATATTACGTGCATAATTGCGATGAACTTCCAAAAATTCGCTATTATCCACTATGGTATGAATCACATTTTTCATATCATATGGTAAGTTCGGATTATCTGGAACAATGGTATTTAAACTATCATCAATACGGTCAATTGGATCTTTTGTATCAACCAAAGGTGGTTCTTCTAAGTTGTTTTGCGGTAAGTATGTTAACAACTTGCGAATAAGCAACATACCTTCTTCTTCGTTTTCTACTTTAAAATGCGAAACACCTGATTTTCCAGCATGAACATCGGCACCACCAAGATCTTCGGTCGAAATATCTTCGCCAGTAACTGATTTTACTACTTTCGGTCCAGTTACAAACATGTACGAATTATCTTCGGTCATTAACACAAAATCGGTAAGCGCAGGCGAATAAACAGCACCACCAGCACAAGGACCGTAAATAGCTGAAATTTGAGGAATAACGCCCGAAGCCATGATGTTACGCTGAAAAATTTCGGCATAACCAGCCAACGAAGTAACACCTTCCTGAATACGCGCGCCACCTGAATCGTTTACACCAATTACCGGACAGCCCATTTTCATAGCCATATCCATTACTTTGCAGATTTTTAGCGCCATAGTTTCGGAAAGTGAACCTCCAAAAACGGTAAAATCTTGTGCATACAAAAATACGGTACGACCGTCGATAGTACCATGACCAGTAATTACACCGTCGCCAAGATACTTTTCTTTTTCGAGCCCGAAATTATTGCAACGATGCGTTACAAACATGTCTAACTCTTCAAAACTACCCTCATCGAGCAACATTTCAATGCGCTCACGAGCTGTAAATTTGCCTTTCGCATGTTGCGAGGCAATGCGTTTTTCGCCTCCACCCAACTTTGCTTGTACGCGCAAGTCGATGAGGTTTTTAACTTTTTGTTGATTTTCCATAAAAACTTTTTTTATTAATGTATTCATTACCAATGCAACAGGATCACATGCCATGCCACACAGTAACGAAAGTTGTTATCAACGAAATGGAAATTATTTGTTCGGATCTTCGCACAATTCAGTCAACACTCCGAAAGTAGATTTTGGATGTAAAAAAGCGATATTTAAGCCTTCAGCACCTTTACGTGGAGCTTTATCTATTAATGTTACGCCGCGTTCGGCTACCAAATCCAATGTTTCTTGCAATCCTTTCACTGCAAAAGCTATGTGATGTACACCTTCGCCTTTTTTCTCAATAAATTTACCTACTGGTCCTTCAGGATCAGTCGATTCAAGCAATTCAATTTTTGTTTGGCCAACTTTGAAAAAAGCGGTTTTCACTTTTTGCTCAGCAACTTCTTCAACAGCATAACAAGTTAAACCTAAAACGTTTTCGTAATATGGAATAGCAGTTTCGAGACTTTTTACAGCAATACCTAAATGTTCGATGTGAGTAAGATTCATAATGTAATATTTTAAAAATTTTGATAATAATTTTAATTAGAGAAAAATTTCTTTATTTTTAAATTTGAGCGCAAAATTACTATAAATATTTCTGATTATCAACAAAATAAGTAAGTATTTTTCAATTATTATTTATTCATTGATAATCAGAAAGATACTAAATATTCAAAAAATTGAGTACAAAAAAAATCTGCACAAAACTATTGATTATGAGCAGATTTATTCAATAAAAAAAGAATAATTAAATGGAATTATTTAGCAGAAAGTGGTTTTCCTTTTTCACCCATGTAAAATGCTATTAATTCCACATTATCGGCTCCTTTATTTGAACCATTATGAAGTGTATTTATCACCTCAGGGAACGAACTTCCGGCAATAAATTGTTTTGGAGAGTTATTATCAATTTCGACTGTTAGAGTTCCTTTCAAAATATAAGCAAAAACAGGAAAATTATGTTTATGCCATCCTGTTGAGTGCCCTGGTAAAATCGTAATTTTGGCAATGGTTATTTCACTATTTTCGAACTGAGGATAGTTTATTTTCTGGCCTATGGACGTTGTATCGCTTTTTAAAACAGTGTCGACAATAACACCTTTATTATATTGCGCTTTTAAAGAAACTAAAACTACGAAAAGAAAACCAAGAATAAAAATCCGTTTCATAAGCGTATTATTTTATTTATTAAACCGCTGAATAAGATTATAAGCTTGATATATGCCCAATTCGCCTGCTTTACTTAAATCAGCTACACCCAGTTTATCTTGTCCGGTGAACAAATAAGTGAGCCCACGATTGAAATAAGCTTCGGCAAAGTCGTTATCATATTCGATGGCTTTGGAATATTGCGAAATGGCTGTTTTATAATCTTGCTGTATGCAAAGTATGTTGGCTCTATTGAAATATGCAAAGGCAAAAGAGGGTTGTTGTTCAATAACCTTATCTAAATCGCGCATTATCATTTCTACTTCGAACTTATATTTATTTTCGTTCGAAATACGTTTGGTTCGATCAGATGAATTTTCAAATTTAAAATTATCGTCATCAACTACAATACTTTTGTTGTATTCAACTAATTTATAGCGAATATTAGCACGGCAAAAGTACGCAATCGTAAATTCAGGACGTATTGCTAATGCTTTATTTAAATCTTCGATGGAACTATTAAAATCCTGAACCATTGCAAATTCCAACGATCGTTTAAAATAAAGGTCAGCATCATTTTCGTTGCTTGCAATTTTGTTCGAAGTATTATTTATTGCTTCGAAATGCATATTAACTAATTCGGAAGTAAGTGGAATTTCGTTGTTGGTTATTTTCAATAAAGTGCTTAACTTTTTCAGTTTATTATAATCCTCTACAATAGGATGATATAAATTCGTACGACGAATTTCGTCGGATTTAGCATAATAAGTCAACACAAAATTACGCTCATTCATTACATCGGTGTACTTTTCCTGTACAGCACCTCTCTTCGTATCACCGTATTTGGTATCTGACTGGCTATCATCAATATTTTGAGTAACAAATCGATTGAAAAGTTCTGTTTTTTTGTTAGTCCCCGACTTAGGTGCGTTTTTATCAATTTTATTATTGGCTACAATTTCATCTTTTTGTTTTTTGGAAATATTGTCTTTATTTTGTTCAATATTATAAGCCATTTGCC
>JBMOHZ010000190.1:0-5148 GCA_049317585.1 Paludibacter sp. | reverse complement strand
TTTTGTGGTTTCGAAGCATAAATAGCCGTTGCATCCGCTTTATTTATTGTTTTTAAAAAATTCAAATCGGCTTGGGTTCGTTTCGAAATATTACGTGCAACAATAGGAGCTGTGTTTATGGCAGAACCCGCCAGGTCGTAAACATAAAAACCTTTATCGTTTTGACTTAATAAATAACCATCTTCAGTTGTTCGGTAGCGTCCAAACTCATCGCCATGAACGCGTATAGTAAGCTCACTACCATCGGGTTGCGTAACAACTACTGGGTGTGGTATTGCTTTTACAGCATAGGCAAGTTGATTTAGTCCAAAAATGCTAATTGTAAAAGCTATTATTAAAAACAAATTTCTCATGTTTTACTTTTTTAAATGTATATATTTTAAAAATGGGCTGCAAATGTAATGAATATTTATTCAAAAACAAAAGATAGAGCAAAAAGTTTAATTACGATCTTTATGCTTCTACTTTATAATATAAGTATTTTGAACCCTAACGATAGATATAGGATGCACATTTGTAAATAATACGAATTAATTTATTCTATTTTCAATCGTTGAATAGTTTTTAAATAGTTGAAAATCAATAGGAGTTCAAGGTTAAACTTCTATAATTGCATACAAACTTAATAATATTGGTTACTTTTGAATATATAGCTAAATAACAGAATGACAAGTAAATAATTATTTTTATGCGTAAAAATAACATTTTTGTGGAATACTTTTAGTTGTATGTGATTAACAAATTGAGCAAAAGGCTTGTTTATATCCGATTTTTTTTATATATCTTTGCATATTGTATTTAAAATTGCACCGTAAGATTATTAAATGAAGAAGAAAATTAATAAGATTCTGTATATTTCGCAAGAGATATTTCCGTACCTTCCTGAATCAGAAATTGCTAATATGTGTCGGTATTTGCCACAAGCAATGCAGGATAGAGGCAAAGAAACAAGAACTTTTATGCCAAAGTTCGGTGCAATTAACGAAAGGCGTAATCAACTTCACGAGGTAATTCGATTGTCGGGGATGAATCTGATTATAGATGATACCGATCACCCACTTATTATCAAAGTAGCATCAATACAAGCTGCCCGTTTGCAGGTATATTTTATTGATAACGACGATTATTTTCATCGAAAAAATACAGTACGCGACGAGAAAGGCGCTGAATACCCTGACAACGACGAACGCACCATATTTTTTGTACGTGGCGTAATGGAAACGGTTAAAAAACTACGCTGGACGCCCGATGTGATTCATTGCAGCGGCTGGATGACTGCCTTAGCACCACTTTATATCAAAAAAGCATACAATCAGGATCCTTTTTTCAAAAATTCGAAAGTGGTATATTCACTTTGCAACGATGCGTTCGAAAAACCATTTAGAAACTTGTTTTCGGACAGATTAAAGCTCGAAGGTATTGAAAAGAAACATGTAGTGCAATTTAAAGACAAAGAAATTGATTATGTTGCCCTTTCGAAATTTGCTATTGACTATTCGGATGGCGTAATTCAGTCCACTCCCGAAATAAATCCTGAAATTATCAGTTATATTAAAGACAATAAAGTCAATTTCATCCCGTATGTAAATCAGGAAGATTATGCTGATGAATATTTACGTTTTTACGACACATTAATGTAGCCTTTTGGGCAAACCCAAAAATTAACCAATCACTTTCAAATTCTCTTCCGTATGAGATTACAATTTGTTTTTGTAGTACTATTTTCGCTCTTTTTGTTTAGTTGCGAAACCGATTTAACCGACTTAGGAACTTCTGCACAGCCTGCTAGCGATGCCATTATACTCAAAATTGACTCTCTCAATGTGAGCTCTTCCAATTATGATGTTAGCTATATTTATTCCAAACCCGACTCCTTGCTGCTTGGCACATTTATCGACGAAACGTATGGCCGACTTTATGCCGATATACTGACGCAAATACAACCACCGGTTGGTGTTTCGTATCCTAAAAAAACGGACATACAATCGAGTCCTGCAGCCGACTCAGCCAAAGTAATTATTAATTACAGATCGTGGTTTGGCGACGCCTACTCGCCAATGCAGGTTGCTGTATATCAAATGGATAAAAAAACTTTTAATGATGCGGGGCTTTACGAGTCGAATATAAATCCGGACGATTACTGCTCCATGAGCAAAAAGTTAGGATCGAAAATTTTTACTGCTAAGGATTATGGTGCCATTCGCCCAATAGCCAATTCGATTGAAATACCACTCTCACAAGATTTTGTTGACGGATTTAAAACCGAACTCACTGATTTTTATAGCAAAACAGATGTATCGCGCTTTCACGCTAAGTTTAATGGCTTGTACATTACTACTAACTTTGGCTCGGCTAGTTTGCTTAATATAAGGAGTGTATATTTAAAGTATTATTATCACTATACTTACATTCGTAAATCGTTTGATGGATTGCGCGATTCAACTGTTACAGTTAAAACGTCGCAAGATTATCCTGCTAACGAAGAAATACGAACCGTAAATCGCTTTCAGCACCCTGACAAAGCAAGCATTTTAAGCACTTTAAATGCAAATCCGGATGTAAATGTGGTATCGGCACCTGCCAATATATATACCAAAGTAAGCATCTCGTATGCCGATTTAAAAAGTAAATTAAAAGTCGACAACAGGAAACTGCTACTGAATAGAGCCATGCTTCGGATTAATGCTACCGATGTAAAAGATACAACTTTGGCACTGCCACTGATAACTAGCTTACTGATGATTGACGTGGACAGCGTGGAAACTTTTTTCAAAAAACGCCGCTTACCATCCGATAAAACATCGGTATTGGGAACTCTTTCGTACGAAAAAGCGAGCGACAATACCATAGTTTATTTCTATAATTTCGATTTGTCAAAAATTCTTACTTACGAATTAGACAAGACCAATAATACAACTACAATGCTCAATTATATGCTTGTACCTGTATCCATTGGTTACGATGGTAGTAATAACGTGAAGGAAATAAAACAGCAAAATTTGATGCGCGCCGTAAAAATTTGTTCGGGTACGCACCCAACAAAAGCTATGAAGCTCAACGTAGTTTATAGTGGTTTTTAAGGGAAGTGTTTCTTTTGAAATTAAAATTGCAATCCCAATTTCAATCCGTAGGTTTTTAAAGTAGCGTTTCCGTTATAGGCATAAATGCCTTGAGTAATTGACTCGGTAAACGTACCATTTATGGAATATACCGCACCAAAAATGCCTGCGTAAATTGAAGTTTTGTAATTCACTTTGTAATTGGTACCTGCGCTTACCGCTGCAAAAGCACCACCCTTGTAGTAGTTATTAATAGAAAACGTATAGCCGGACTCCACTCCCCAAAAAGGTGAAGTTCGGTTTTTGTTTGTAATGGTTTGAACTTTAAGGTAAATAGGAATCAAGTTTACATTGGTGTTGTTCATTATCAAAAAACCCGATCCCAGTCCAACAAAAATATCTTTTCCCAATACTTTTTTATTGCCAAAGCTCAACAGAAACTGCGTGAGCGGTTGGTCTTCGGCACCACGTTGTAAACTACCAGTGGTACTGGCAAACTCAAATCGGCCACAAAAATTATCGTTAATATGGGCGTCGGGTATTGTTGTAGTTTGTGGCGACGAATTTTCGGTATTCGCTACTACATAAGGCTCTATTTGAACAATTTCGGAAGGTTGAAACTGATAGCGTGCTCCCGTATTATCCTTAAGCATAACCACCTCATCGTTTTTTAAAACAATTTCGCCCACGTAAACCGTTCCCGTTTTAAGAGTCACTTTACTTGTTACAGGTTTTTCTTGAGCCATAATTCCCAAGCTAACGAAGCAAAAAAATAATATCATCCATTTATTTTTCATCAATACTGAAAAGCCATTTGTCAAATTGCACAACTTTATTGATATGAATTGACAAATTAGTATTCAAAGATACAACTTTATTTTTAAATACTTGAACTTATGTTTTGACTCGTACTGGTTTCAATTCGTATTTTTTTTAATGGCAGGAAACAGCCATCACTACCAACGATAGTAATTTCCTAAATCTGACGATACAGGGCTAATGTACCTATTCTTGACTTCGCCAAGCGGCAGAGCCGAGCGGTGGTTTACTTTTATATAACCTGACCAAAAGGGATAAGCATTTTTTGAAAATCAATTAAACTAAAGCATTGTTAATGTAAATATTATATTTATCTTTGGTGCTAAATAATAAGTAACGCAAAAAGCTAATTTATTTACATTTATTAATAAGTTGGCTATGTGAATACATAACAATATGAATGATTTAATTATTATGCAGTATATCAGCTATATAACAATAACAAATCAAGTTCTTACAGTAGATATATGCGAAATGTAACATCGCATAGCCAAATGGACATCGCATATTTTGGTGTTAGGGGGCATTCAAAAAAAATAAATAATAACTCTGTACAACTAAAAAAACTAAATTATGAACAGAAATTTTCGACTAAAATTTTTTATATTTCAAATAGGATTTATATTTCTTATTTGTTCATGTAAAAACACTGCAAATGAAAATAATTCATATCCAGTTGACACAAAAAGAATAATAGTTGTTGATAGTATTAATGAATTCTCATTTTTATCTGTAGAAAAACCTAACATAGAAACGATAGGAGTATTTACAACTAAAACTCTTATTAGGTTTGATGAAAAAGATTATAGTTATACACTTGGTGACATCAACTTCTCAGTGTATTTCTATAGATATCCAGGCAATCTAAATGACAATGAAATTATCCAAGAGGAAGTTGACAAATATACAGGAACTATCTATGAAAAGAAAAAAATTGAATATAAAGGAATTAAATGCATAGAATTTTCAGGTTATTCCTATTATTTGAATAATAAAAAAATGTTTGTATACACCGCACTTACTAAAAGAATATATGTAAATGACAAAAAAGTATATTCAATTTCAGTATCACAAAAAAACAAATCCGAAAAATTAACCGGAAAAATTGTTATTGATTTTTTTAATTCATTTGTAATACAAAAAGATTCTGTAAAAAAAGAAAATAATCATGAATACAATAACACCCCAACAAATAAAACCAATACGAATGAAACATCATTAAATGATTTTAATTATTTGATAGAAACAAACTTTAAAGACATTGACAATT
>JBMOHZ010000189.1:0-5198 GCA_049317585.1 Paludibacter sp. | reverse complement strand
TATTTGTAATAGCTGTTAATACCGGCCCACTCGACGAAAAAGTGCTATGGGATAGCGGTGCCGACATTGTTCTAAGTGGCATGCAGGAACTATATGAGAAATGGAATTTTTAGAATAAAGAGTAAAGAACAAAGAGTCAAGAATCAAGAATCAAGAGTGTCTAGTCCTGAAATAGGTTTACAAAAAAGTAAACACAAAACAGGACAATGAGTAGAAAAGTAAACAAATTATCGGACGATTTGCAACTTCAGGTAGTAAATGAGTATTTATTTTATGGAGCAACGCACACAGAATTAAAAATTAAGTATAATTTTACAGGCTGTAACAATATCTACAACTGGATGCGTAAATTTGGACTATCAGAACCAAGTGAAACAGACAAGAAGTTGCACCAATTTATGGCAAAAGAAGTTCAAAAAACCTCAGCAGAAGAAAAACTTGAATTAAAAATCAAGAAGTTAGAAGAAGAATTAAAACGTGAGCAATTCAAAACATTGGCCTTAAACACCATGATTAATATTGCAGAGCGTGAACTAAAAGTTGATATTAGAAAAAAGCCTGGAGCCAAACGGTAACAGAGCTGCGCACAAACAGTTCCGATTTAGATATGGATACTTTGTGCGACATGTTTGGCAAAAGTAGGCAAGCCTACTATCAGCGAATTAAATACAACTACAAAGAAGAAGTGAAAGAAGAGATTTTGCTTCAATTAGTTGAAAATCAACGAAAATTAATGCCTAAAATAGGCGGTCGCAAGCTACTGGAAATCATTCAACCGTGGTTGCCAGAGGAGTTGGACTTGGGAAGAGATTGTTTTTTTGATTTTATGCGAAAGCATGGATTATTAGTCAAAAAACGCCGAAACAAGGCAAGGACCACTTATAGCAATCATTGGCTGCGTAAGTATCCAAACCTGATAAAAGGATTTGTTCCAACAAAGGCTAATCAATTATGGGTGAGTGATATCACATATATTCAAACATCTAAAGGATTTGTTTACTTGAATCTGGTAACCGATGCTTACTCCCGGAAAATAGTAGGCTGGGCAATTGGAAACACTTTAGAAGCCAAATATACCATAGAGGCTTTACGAATGGCATTAAAACAAGTCCCTAAGGGGACTGAAGGATTAATACATCATTCGGACAGAGGAGTTCAATACTGTTGTAATGATTACGTGAAATTATTGAATAAAAACAACGTAAAAATTAGCATGACCGAGAATGGAGATCCTCGTGAAAATGCAATAGCAGAGCGTGTTAACGGAATACTGAAAACAGAGTGGCTTAATCAAATGAAATTAGTTTCGCTTGAACAAGCTATAAGCGAATTGAGACGTATTATATCAATTTACAATTGCAATAGACCTCATGCCAGTTTGGATATGAAAACACCAGAAAGTGCTCACAGACTGACAGGTATATTAAATAGAAGATGGAAAACTTATTATAAAACTAGCCAAAACGCAGTCTCATATTAGGTTTTTTAAGGCATAAGTAGCTCTTCGTTGTCATAAAAAAAGGATAGCTGAAAATCAACTACCCCGTTTTTTTGACTTACTTGTCGCTAATCATATCTAATCCTTGTTAGGTTGCTCCTCAGCAGAGCCCAACTCCGCTTCAATATGATGGCACAAAGATAAAAATTAATTGTAAAGTAAAGACAGGATTATTAATCAAAAACTGTAAACAAATTTCAGGACGACACACAGAGAAGTGGCGGCTGTCAAGGTTTTTTGGCAGAATACTACCCGAAGTGCAACGAGGTGTGGAGATTGTGCCAAAAACACGAAGTGCGCGACCTTTACTGACGGTAAACGTAACGGCTATCTTTGTATATTCATTTTTTTTGTCGGTAAATATTTTACTCAAAAAGTCCTTATTTTCATTAGGTATTTATTTTGGTTTTGTGTTTTTTGTTGGACTTTGAGGACAATGAAGACATAGAAAGTTTTCGACTTTAAAATAAAATCATTATCAAAAAAAAGTATTCAGTTCTTTCGGGGTGAACACGCCGCAGGAAGAAAGGAAACCGCTGGAAATGGGTTGAAAAATGGCATGGGTATGACTGAAAAAACGGAATATATGGAGTGAGAAAAGGAATACTAATGCCGCGCGGTGCTGAGGTGGATGCGAAAAATGAAGATGGAATGCAGTGTCGGGTTGTGGGTGAGGAACGAACTGACACCCGACGCGAAATGGAAACGAATGTTTGTACCGACCGCAAGCACATGAATAATCAACTCTATTGCCTGACAGAACTGCAACAGCTAAAGGGTGGTGGGGAATTCTTGTGGTTATTGCACGAAGTGCTAAACAACTTACAAGCTGCTTGTAAAGGAGCTTGGCAACTGTCCCCGTATTTTGAAAACCTTTTGTTTTTTTTTATTGCTGCCCGATATAAACCTACAATAAAAAACATAAGTGGTTTTCGGGGCTTTATTCTCAAAATGCCGATACGGCTAAACAACGCACCGATTAGGTGTAAAAGACTATCCTTTCTGCCTTTAGGCGATTGATTCTTTTGGGGTAAACTCGCCGTAGAAAATAAAAACATACCATTGGAAATGCGTTGGAAAAGGGCTTGGGTAAAAACGGAATGAATGTAGCTTGCGGAATGGAAATGAGTATTTTACTAAAAGCTGTGCAGTGCTGAAGTGTATGCTTGCAATGTTAGCAAAATGGAGTATCAGGTGTCGAAGTGAGGAACGAGCGAAGAACCTGGAACGAAATGGAGCGATAATGGAATGCATATACCGCAAGCACACTGATAAATTAACTCGGCATGTTTTTATTTTTCTGCAACAATTGTTGGGTGGTGGGGAAATTGTGGTTTTTTCCATCCAATGCAGCTCTTATAGTAACGATAGTAACATTGGTAACAGGTGTTACTAGTGTTACCAACTGTTACTAATTTGTGTGATTTTGCAATGAAATAAGATACTATCTGAAAATCAAATAGTTGTAGTGTTTTTACATATCAATATTGTTTTCCAATGAAATAAGAAATCATGCCCAGAATGGGATATAGGAAGCAAATTTTTTCGAAACACTTGCAGGAATAGCTGGTTTAATTAATCCCGACTCCACCGTTTCAGCAATAATTTTTGAAGCAAAGGAAACATTGTTAATTGGAATGTTGAAACGTTTGCGTACAGATTGATTATTTGCAGGCTGATTGTTTACATAGTGTAAACAAGTGTGTTGATAACAGGCTCTTATTCTGTCCTCGTTATTCATGCGAGTAAGTGAAGTAGGTGCATACATTATTATACGCGTATAATCATCTCCACGAATAAATTTTGGAGCCGGAAGTTGAAATAGTTCAATTGCATCAATAGCCCTATCAATACCGCTACCGCGTTCTTCGCAAATATTCAACCGCCTCATTAATGATGCTAAACTTTCATTTCTTGATTTTGGAGCTGTATCAATAAAACGATTTGTATCAACTAACGGAATACCTGGGTTTGTAATTTCAATTCTATCAGAAAATATCTCAACCATAACACCCGAACCAGCAACAGTAAAATCCTGATGAATTAATGCGTTTGCTACAAACTCTCGAATAGCTATTTCAGGGTATACCTTTACATTTTTACGGAGAGCAGTTTCGATAATCTCATTATGCTTTAATTGATCCATAATATAGCTTATCAAGCCCTCGAACCCTGTTGCATATCCTTTCAAATCCTCTAACTCTTTGAGTGCATTTATTCTACCAGTTCCCTCATACACAATTACTCTTACAGCTTTGCGACTCAATTCTTTAAAAGCATTTAGATTTTTAGCAAAAAGAATAGCCCCCAACTTTAGAATATCCCAACCTTCATTTGCTTTAGCAAGCAATTTATCATCTGCAAGTGCGAGAATGATATTGGTTTTGGTATCAGGAAGTCTTTTTTCTTGTAGTGAGAAATAACTGTCGTAATCAATTTGCTTAATTACTTCATTTTCATCTACATTACGAAGTACTTTTTGCTCTTCGAAATCGTACCCAGAGGAAGTAGCTATTAATTGAACCACTTCGTGTCGAGATAGTTTGACAGTTTGACCAGCACTTCGAGTATAACAGTCATATATATTTGAGCCTCTTAAATGTACAGGTTTATTTAATTGTTCTGGAATATGAATAAATAAAACAGCTTGATTATTGTAATTTATTACCGAATGTTCAATACTTATAGGTTGAGCCAAATTATTACGAGCAATATTTCCCAATTTTTTAATTGTTTCATCCATTTCATTTTTACTCAAAGGATTTGACTCTCCATCATTGCTTATTCCTATTGCTAAAAAACCACCACCAGGATAGTTTGCAAAAGCACTTATATGCTGAGCAAGGCGATCTGTTTTTGTGGACAACTCACATTTCCAATCGATTTCATTCAGTTCTTGAGGAACTGGATATAAACTTTTTTCTAAAAGTTTAATTGCAATTTCTTCCCATATTTTCATGGTACAAAACTACTAAAAAAAATATAAATAGCGAAGCTATCTAATTATGTTAATTTAAGTGGTTTTAGGGGGCGACAAACTCGGATTGACTGTACGCATGAACAACGCACCGATTAGGTGTAAAATACTTACCGCTCTGCCATTAGGCGATTGATTCTTTTGGGGTAAACACGTCGCAGAAAATATAAACATGCCATTGGAAATGCGTTGGAAAAGGGCTTTGGGGAAAACGGAATGAATGTAGCTTGCGGAATGGAAATGAGTATTTCCCTAAAGCTGTGGGGTGCTGAGGTGTATGTTTGTAATGAAGGTGAAATGAAGTGTTGGTTCGGTCGAGGTACGAAACCGACCGGAACGAATGTAGCCGAAATGGAACGCATATACCGCAAGCATAATGATAAATCAACCCGGCATGTTTTTATTTTCTGCAACAACAGATGGGTGGTGGGGAATTCTGTGGTATTGAATGTTGGAAAGTAGGAAATAAGTTTTATGTATTCGGCTCTATTTTTTTTTATTGAATGGTTGCCGTAAAATTATTCTTACTTTTCAACATTCTCAACTGCTATCACAAAGCATTTTTGGCATGGAATGGGGTCGTCAAAAACCCCTGAAATGGTAAAAATGTTTTGTGGCTGCTGTCCCCATTTTGAAAACCTTTTGTGTTTTTTTTATTGCTACCCGAAATAAACCTACAATAAAAAACACAAGTGGTTTTCGGGGCATTATTCTCGGATTGGC
>JBMOHZ010000188.1:0-5199 GCA_049317585.1 Paludibacter sp. | reverse complement strand
ACGCGACCTTCAATAGCTTCGAGAAGAGCACCACCACCAGTTGACACATACGACACCTTATCGGCAATACCGAACTTATTTACACAAGCTACCGAATCGCCACCACCAACAAGCGAGAATGCGCCATTTTTAGTTGCTTCAACTATGGCATTACCAACGGCACGTGATCCACTTGTGAAATTTTCGAATTCGAAAACTCCTGTAGGACCATTCCAAAGTATTGTTTTGGAGTTTTTAATTACTTCTGCAAATTTTAATTCCGTTTTAGGACCAATATCAAGACCTTCCCAACCATCAGGAATTTCGCCAACATTTACAAATTTAGTATTGGCATCGTTGCTAAATGCATCAGCTATCTTAGCATCGTCGGCCAAAATGATATTAACGCCGTTTTTCTTTGCTTTATCAAGCAATTCCAAGGCTAAATCAAGTTTATCGTTTTCGCAAATAGAATCACCAATTGTACCGCCCAATGCTTTAGTAAAAGTATACGTCATACCGCCGGCAATAATCAAATTATCCACTTTTGTAAGTAAGTTTTCGATAATTTCAATTTTAGATGATACTTTTGAACCACCCATGATAGCTGTAAACGGACGAGCTGTATCGGTCATAACTTTTTGTACTGCAATTACTTCCTTTTCCATTAAGTAACCAAACATTTTGCTGTTTTCGTCGAAATACTTAGCAATAAGAGCAGTTGAAGCATGAGCACGGTGAGCTGTACCAAAAGCATCGTTTACATAACAAGTAGCGTACGAAGCCAATTTTGCTGTAAATACCTTTTGACTTTCTTTAATTACTTTTTTTGCAGCTGCTTTTTCGTCGTCGTTAGCAAATTCGCCACGTGGTTTGCCTTCTTCTTCGGCATAAAAGCGAAGGTTTTCGAGCAATAACACTTCACCAGCTTTTAAATTTGCAGCTTTCGTAGTAGCTTCGTCGCCAGCACAGTCAGTAGCAAATTGAACTTCGGTACCAAGCAACTCTGACACGCGAGCTATAATTGAATTCAAGGAGTATTTTAAGTCCGGATTTTTTTTAGGACGACCCATGTGCGAAGCTATAATTAAGCTACCACCATCGGCAAGAATTTTTTTAAGCGTTGGCATAGCAGCGCGAATACGGGTATCGTCAGTAATTTCGAGATTTTCGTTCAACGGAACGTTAAAGTCGACACGAACAAATGCTTTTTGTCCTGCAAAATTAAAATTGTCAATTGTTTGCATTTTGAAATTTATTTATGAGTTTAAAATTAAAACTGAAAGTAAAACTGGCGTTTTGAGAGCACAAAGATACGAAAATATCACTAATCGTCAAAAAGAATTGATGATTAATTTGTTTTAAATTGATATTTTATTTTGGCTAATTCTTCGTTTGCTTCTACAATTTTATTTTTTAAATTTTCTTTGTATTCTACTAATTTAAGCTGTAAATCAGGATTGCCATTAGCCATAATTTGTACTGCAAGAATACCCGCATTTAAAGCGCCATTAATACCTACAGTTGCTACAGGAATTCCCGGAGGCATTTGTACTATTGCTAACAGAGCATCCATACCATCGAGGCTAGCGTTAATAGGAACTCCAATAACCGGAAGTGTTGTCATTGAAGCTATTACACCTGGCAAATGAGCAGCCATACCAGCGGCAGCAATAATTACTTCAATGCCATTTTCGCGTGCATTTTTAGCAAATTTTTCAACAGCAGCAGGCGTACGGTGTGCCGATAATGCATTAATTTCGAACGGAATTTCAAATTCGTTCAACAGTGCAGCAGCCTTTTCCATTACTTTTAAGTCGGAAGTACTGCCCATAATTATACTTACTTTTGGCTTCATCTCAAATTATTAATTGTTAATTGTAAACTGTAAATTACAACCTATCCCAAAATCTTTTCATATGCATCTGCCGACAATAAAGCGTCAACCTGCGAAGGATTCGACACTGAAATTTTAATAATCCAACCTTTACCGTAAGGATCTTCGTTTACTAATTCGGGTTTTTCGGTTAGTTCATCATTGTACGCAAGTACTTCGCCATCAACTGGTAAAAACATTTCCGAAACCGTTTTAACAGCCTCTACAGTTCCAAAAACCTCACCTTCGTTGAGTGTTTCGCCTACTGTTTCAACTTCAACATAAATAATTTCGCCTAATTCACTTTGTGCATAATCGGTTATACCAATAAATGCTTCTTGACCTTCAACGCGAATCCATTCATGGTCGCTTGTGTACTTTAAATTTGCTGGAATGCTCATACTCGTTTAATTTTTAATGTATTATGTGTTACTTAAAATAGATTTTTGAATGAATAGGATAATGATCCGAATATTTTACGTTATCGATAATTAAATCGTCGGTACTAAAATATTTCGCATCGTAAAAAATATAATCAATACGGAATCGGTAAATTGACAAATTCAATGTCCATCCCAATCCAAATCCTGTTTCGGCAAAAGCATCGGTCAGTTCACCTTTAATGGTTGAATAAGTAAACGAAGCTGGCACATCGTTAAAATCGCCACATACAAGTACTTTGTAAGGCGAATCTTTAATTTCATACGCAATCCTTTCGGCTTGATTGGCGCGCCGCTTGTAACCTATAAAAAGCTTACGCGAAAGCTGTTTGGTTGTCCCTGATAATTTTTCAGAGTTAAAATCCTGTTTCAGTTCAATAGGTAAATGTCTGTCGCGTTCGGTTAATCTGTTCGACTCTAAATGATTATTAAATAGACGTATAGTATCTTTTCCTACTTTAATATCAGAATAAATGGAAACTCCATAATCTGTTTTTTTCGAAATATTCACTTTGTCGACAATAGGATATTTGGAGAAAGTAGCTATACCCGAACGTTTCCAATTCTCTTCCTGACGATATTCAACGTGTTTATAAGGATAATTTTTAAATATTCGTTGTATATCGTTGTGAGTGAGGTATTCGCTATTCACTTTAGGCGAAACAGCAAATTCTTGTAAACACACAATATCAGCATCTGTATCAATTATGTGTTTAATAATTTCGTTCGGATTAGTTGGTCTGTGTTTCTTTAAATGACCAAACAACATGGTATTATAACTTAAAACAGTGATATATTTTTCGGATTTCTCCGTTTTTGTTTTACCAAAATGTAGCGGGATGGTATTGCTAATTTGCTTCGAAGCCAAAATAAGAAGCGAAAGTGAAATAAGAAAATGCCATTTGCGTGCCGAGAGCCAAAAAATAACAAAAAAGACGTTTAAAGCAATAGTAAAAGGGAAAAATAGGGTTGAAAAAACAGGTAAAGCAAAATCGTTGGGGTTAATGAATGAAGCGCACAAAGTAATGACCAGCAAAGCGGCTACGGCAATATTTGCCAAGAGCATGGTTCCTTTTACTAATATCCGACCAAACATAGATTTTTTAAAATAGAAATTTTTGTAATTAATTACCTATTGTCCATTTTTTCCCTGTTCAAAAAGACGTTTTTTTTCAACTTCCGAAAGACTATCGTAACCTGAGGTTTTAATTTTATCAAGAATGCGGTCAATTTCCTTCATTCTATTGGCTTTCTGCTGGTTAAATTCAGCATCAGTCATTTTTCGACCCGAGTAAGCAGTATTCCTTTTTATCTTTAACTTTTTGGGCTTAAATAAATCATATACCCAATCGATAAATTTGTTTAATCCTGCCGTAATATCTCTTCCTTGCTGCAAAGATACAATAAAAAAATAACCTGTCAAAGCACCACCGAGATGTGCTATTTCGCCTCCTGCATTGCTCGAAGTAATGCTAAAAAAACTGGTAAGCACTGCTAAAGCGGCTATATACTTGAGTTTCACGTTTCCAATAAATAGCATGCGCATCTCCATATTTGGTGACTTCACTGCCACAGCCAATATTATAGCCATAATGGAAGCCGAAGCACCCAATAGAATGCTGCTTTGAATTACCGGCTGAAAATAAGGAAATAAATTATAAGCACCTATAAATAAAGCAAATCCCATAAGTCCACCAATAATATAAATCCCAACAAATTGTTTTTGTGAAAAATAAATCAGAAATAATTTTCCAAACCAATAAAGTGCAAGCATATTAAATGCGAGATGAAAAATCCCATCGTGCAAAAACATATAGGTAAAAGCTGTCCAAGGCTTATAAACAAATGTGGCCATACTAGCTGGTGCTGCTAATATATCAATAGGCATAATGCTATACTGATTAAATAAAACAAACACAATTTTCAATGTCTGAATAATTGCAAAAACAGCCAGATTTATAAAAATAATGCGTGTCAATGCATCGCCATTATTAAATTTGCTTTTTATAAAATTTAGTATATCCATTGTCAAAATACTTGTAAATTCTAATACTCAATTTTTTTCTTCCAGAATAATATCATAAACACACCAAAAAGCATACCTCCTAAGTGTGCAAAATGTGCTACATTATCGCCTGAGAAATTGGCAACACCTAAAAACAACTCCATAATACCATATAGTAGAACAAAAATTCGAGCTTTTATGGGAACAGGAAAAAACAGCATCATAAGTCTCGCTTCGGGAAATAACCAACCAAAAGCCAACAGCAAACCAAATACCGAGCCTGATGCACCTACCGTTATCGGCAGATTCATAAACATGTTTTTCATTTCCAAAATTGACACAGCATCGAATGAAGCTAATCCTATAATGCGAAAATATTTGGCCAATTCAGCTTCGAAAGGCATCAAAATACTCCCAGAATTAGCAGCAATACCTTCGTTCATCACATTTATCAACGATTGATACTCTACTGTCCAAAAAACTTGCTGCACGATACCAGCACCAATACCAGTTATAATATAATATGTCAGAAACTTACGAGAGCCCCAAAGATTCTCCAAAGCACTACCAAACATAAATAAAGCATACATATTTAATAAAATGTGCATGAAAACAATATTTTGCATATTATCACGAGTTGCATGCATAAAACCATAAGTAATAAGCTGTGCCGGATTAAATTTTTCAGACCCCCAAAAATACAGCCCGATTTTTAAATGAATTTCACATTTTAAGAGGTTTGATATATTATGATCAAAAAGTCAGGTACTTTGGAAAGTTAGGAACTTTTTACTGCCTGGATATCCAGGCAGTCCCGAGTTCCTGACTTTCCGGAGTTCCTGACTTTTTGCTAATATATTGGAACACATATAAATTCAATTTTAGCGGTAAAAAATGTT
>JBMOHZ010000187.1:0-5247 GCA_049317585.1 Paludibacter sp. | reverse complement strand
TCAGTCCTAATAAATTTTAATTAATAATCCGTCCAACTTTTTGGGGGCAGATCATTTTAGGATACAGCTTTTTTTCGTCATTCTTTTTGGCTTTCATTACCTTCGCATCATCATGTGCATCAGACCACCACCATTTTTTACATTGGTAAAACCAATTTGCTGCAACATGCGCTGCGCATACGCTGATCGAGCACCCGAAGCGCAATAAACAGTAATGTCGCGCGATTTGTCTCCTAATTCATTCAGTCGGGATTGAAGTTGGTCAAGCTCAATATTGACTGCTCCCGGATATGCTCCACCTGCAAACTCACCTCGTGTACGAACATCCACAATTAACGGTTCGTTCGAAACCTGCTTGGTCTCTTGTTTTGGTTGATTTGTTGAACGTACTTGTGCCATCATTTGGGCTATACCTCCACCGTTTGTCACACTTGTATAGCCAATTTGAGCTAACATGCGTTGCGCATACGCCGACCTAGCTCCTGAAGCACAATATACAATAATTTCCCGTTCAATATTATTGCCTAATTCTTCGTAACGTTGCATCAATTCATCGAGTGGAATATTGACCGCATTTGGCACTGCGCCTGAGCGGAATTCTTGTGGCGTACGAACATCTACAATAATTTGTGATGAAAAATCTTCTTTTTTAGTCTCTTTTTCTTCACTCAATTTCTCATTTTCCGCTTTTATATTTTTTGAATCACCGATTTCTTTTATATCAATTTCCAACAAATCAATTTCCAAGTTTGTAAACCCAACAGCTCTGGCTTGACGTTGCATAGAAGCATGTCCGCCCGAAATATTAGTAACATCTGTAAAACCAGCTCCTATCAGGGTTCGTAAAGCTTGATGTCCTTTTTTACCTGTTTCATCGTACACTAATACTGGTCTATTAGCAGGTATTGAACTCAATTTTTCGGGTAACAATTCCAATGGAATGTGCATTGCACCCATAACGTGCGATTTTTCATAAGCAAAAACATCACGCACATCAATGAAAATTGGATTTTTAGATGCCACAAAAACATCTAATTCCGAAACTGTTACCGATGGACTAAAGCCTGACATTCTGTTTTCGGCCGTAAATGCAGCCATATTAATGGCGTCGTTGGCAGTACCTAATGGTGGTGAATAAGCATAATCAATATCAGCCAAATCACTTACTGTAAGTTTAGTTGCAGCAGCTGTAGCTATTACATCTAATCTTCTGTCAGCGCCTTCGTAACCCGCAGTTTGTCCACCAAGTATAACTCCTGTGTTTTTATCGTAAACGAGCATTACTGTAACTTGTTCGGCTCCCGGATAATACGATGTGTGATGTTCTTTGTGCACCACAATGGCATCGGCATCAATACCAAGTGCTCGGGCTTGCTTAAGCGAAAGTCCTGTTATGCCAGCAACCGCCTCGAAAACACAAACAATAGATGTGCCTATAGAACCTTTGTAACTATGCTTTCCACCCAATGCATTTTCGGCTGCTATTCGCCCTTGTCGGTTTGCAGGTCCAGCTAGCGGAATGCGCACTTTTATGCCATTAACGCGATGTTCAATTTCAACCATATCGCCAGCTGCGTATATATCGGCATCGGAAGTCTGCATATATTCGTTTACCAATAAACCACCTGCTTCACCAATTTCGAGACCAGTTTCGTTAGCCAATTGCAATGTAGGACGAACGCCAATAGATAGCAAAACCATGTCGGCATCGAGGGTTTTACCATTATTAAGTTTTACCGATTTGGGGGCAATTTCAGTAACACCAGTGCCTGTATAAATGCCAACTCCATACGACAGCATTTCAGTTTCGATAAAACCCGCTGTTTCAGCTTCCATTACAGCCATTACATGCGGCATCATTTCCACCACGTTTACTTTTAATCCACGTTTTACCAATGCTTCTACCATTTCCAAGCCAATAAATCCGCCACCTACAACAACAGCTGTTTTAGGTTTCCTTTCGTTAATAAACGAAGCAATTTTGTCCATATCTTCCAATGTCCAAAGTGTAAAAACATGACTTGAATCAGCGCCAGGCAATGTAGGTTTTATAGGTCTGCCACCTTGTGCCAAAATCAGTTTAGTATATTCAAATTCCTTTTTCTCACCACTACGAGTGTCAATTGTTTTAACAATATGCTTGTCTTTATCTATAGCATTAACCAAAGTATGAATATATACATCTACATTGTATTGTTCCTTAAAACTTTCAGGACTTTGAAGTATCAGCTTAGAGCGACTTTTTATATCGCCACTAATATAATATGGCAATCCGCAATTGGCAAACGAAATATCAGGACCTGCTTCGAGCATGGTTATATGTGCATCGGGCGAAATTCGGCGAGCTTTGGCAGCGGCTGTTGCACCAGCTGCTACGCCTCCTACAATTACAATCTTTTCCATATAAATGAGTTTTTATTTATTCTTTTACTTTGATGCTGCAAAGATACGACAAGAAAATTAAATTATAATAGTATCACTAGTATTAATTTTTAAATATCAATATAGAAAATATTTATAAAATGTTTTATAAGTCAATAAAAGTCGCATTTAAGTATCTATACCTATATAATAGTTCAAACTTGGTTGTACATAAAATCCGATACAAAATAGATTATTTATCGAAAAACAATAAATATATTTTGTTATTTCTAAAATTTTGCTTTCCTTTGCTATTCATTTGATTTAAAAAAATAAACCAAAATTTTAAACATTCACTGACATGAGAATTATTAAATCTTTATTTCTAAGTCTGATATTTGTATTTGTTGCAAATATTAGCGCACAGCAAGCTCCACAAGTGCCTATAGATCCAAAAGTGCGCTATGGTAAGCTTGACAATGGATTAACGTATTACATTAGAGCTAATAAATTACCAAAACAAAGAGCCGAATTTTACATTGCCCAAAATGTGGGTGCTATTATGGAAAATGACGACCAAAATGGATTAGCTCATTTTCTGGAACATATGGCTTTTAACGGCACTAAAAGTTATCCCGGAAAAGGTATTATTAATTATTTGGAATCAATCGGGGTTAAGTTTGGTGCCAACATCAATGCGTATACATCGCTCGACGAAACAGTTTATAACCTATCGGATGTGCCTACCACGCGCGAAAGCATAATTGACAGTGCATTATTGGTATTGCACGATTGGTCAAGTTTTATTTCGCTCGAAGGTACTGAAATTGATGCTGAGCGAGGTGTGATTCGCGAAGAATGGCGCACAGGTGCAGGTTCTGAACGCCGTATGTGGAAAGAGGCAAACAAACAAAAATATCCAGGATCAAAATATGCTATCCGTGATGTGATTGGAGATACGGCTGTTATCAATAATTTTTCGCACAAAACGATACGTGATTTTTACCAAAAATGGTATCGCCCTGATTTACAAGCCATTCTGATTGTTGGCGACGTTGATGTAGATAAAGTTGAGGCTAAAATTAAAACCTTATTTGCCGATATAAAAGCAAAACCGAATGCAGGAGAACGTCCCATATTCGACATTAAAGATAATACAGAGCCTTTAATTTCGTACGTAAAAGACCCTGAAGCACGCATGACCCGTATCGAACTGGAATACAAGCATGATATAATGCCGGCCGACATGAAATTATCATTAAGTGGTTATGCTACAGGCGTAATTAATCAACTTATTTCGACTATGATGGGAAATCGTTTCGAAGAAATTACTCAACAAGCCAATGCACCTTTTGTAGGTGGATATGCGTTTTATGGTAATTTAGTAAAATCGAAAGATGCATTTCAGTTATTAGCAGTGCCTAACGAGGGTCGTGAGATGGAAGGACTTAAAGCTTTGTTACTCGAAGCCGAAAAAGTAAAACGATTTGGTTTTACAAACTCAGAAATTGAAAGAGCAAAATCTGACTTACTTAAAGGAATTGAATCGGCTTACAACGACAGGGATAATCAAAAAAATGGTTCCTTAGTGCGTGAGTATGTTCGTCATTTTCTCGAAGCCGAAGTTATTCCTGGCATAGAGTGGGAATACCAAACATTACAAATGGTTTTACCAAAACTTAATGCTGTGGCTGTAAATCAAATGGCTAAACAATATGTAACCGACGACAATTTAATTGTATCGTTTATGTCGCCCGATAAAGCTGCTGTAAAAATTCCTTCGAAAGAAGAAATCATAGCTGCCATTGCCGAAGCAAAAAACACAAAGTTGGAAGCAAAAGCCGAAGAGGACATGAATAAACCATTAATTGAAAAAGCTCCAGCTGCTGGTAAAATTAAAAAAACAGCTAAAAATGCTGCTTATGGAACTACCGAATGGACTTTGAGCAATGGTGTAAAAGTAATTTTGAAACCAACAAAATTCAAACAAGATGAAATTATGCTTTCGGCATTTAGTGCTGGAGGAACATCAAAAGTAAAAAATAATGCCGATATGTATTCAGCTACATTGGCTTCGAACGTAGTAGCTAATAATGGTTTAGGAGTGTACAACTCAATTGAATTGGGCAAAATGCTTACAGGTAAAATTGCCAATGTAAACCCCAATATTGGTGCTTACGAAGAAGGATTTACTGGCAATTCATCGGTTAAGGATTTCGAAACTATGATGCAATTGGTCTATTTGTATTTTACAGCTCCACGCAAGGATGATAACGCATTTAAAGCCATGCTAAACATGTATCGTGCAAGTTTATCGAATGCTGTAACCGACCCTCGCAAAGCATTTGGCGATACAATTGGGTTAATGCTTAGCAATCATAATCCACGCACTGTAACTATGAATGTAGAAGCCATTGATAAAATTGATCAAGACAAAGCATTGGCTATTTACAAAGAACGTTTTGCGGTTCCTGCCGACTTTACATTTATATTGGTTGGTAATATTGATCCTGAAAATACCGATGTTCAAAAAGCAATTACAACTTATTTGGGTGGATTAAAATCGAAAAAAGGTGGTGAAAAATATACTGATTTAAAAATTCGCAAGCCACTAGGAAAAGTTTCGAATAATTTTAGCCGTCAGATGAAAGTTAACAAAGCTTCGAATTATATCTTGTACAGCGGGAAAATGGAATTTAATGTTCAAAACCGTACATTAATGACAGCAATTGGCAATATTCTAAGTACACGCTATTTGGAAAGCATTCGCGAAAAAGAAGGTGGTTCATATGGCGTTGGAGTGAGAGGTGGATTATCAAACACACCTATTTCGGAAGCCTCGCTCATGATGCAATTTGACACCGACCCTGCCAAACAAGAAAAGCT
>JBMOHZ010000186.1:0-5294 GCA_049317585.1 Paludibacter sp. | reverse complement strand
ATAAAACAATTAACCCCATGAATTTCAATTCGAAATCATGGGGTTGTTTGTATTATTGCTTCACAGTTTTAACAACTGCCCAATTATTTTTAAGTTTCGAGGCAGTAAGTGTTAATCCATTTTTGTTTGCTTCGGCTTCTATTAAAGGTATATCCTCACTATAAAATCCACTCATATACAATTCACCACCAGCAGTAAGACAGGCTGCATATTTTTCCATATCACTGAGTAAGATGTTTCGATTAATGTTAGCCAAAATAATATCAAAGTGCAAACCTTCAAGTAATTCGGCTCCTCCTTGTTTTACTTCGATTCCTGAAGCATTATTCAATGTTATATTCTCAATTGAATTTTCGGCACACCAACTATCAATGTCAATAGCAACCAAGTGGTTAGCTCCACGCATTGCCGCCAAAATAGCCAATACGGATGTTCCACAGCCCATATCTAGTACTTTTTTGCCTGCCAAATCCATTTTTAGTATTTCGCCAATCACTAAACTCGTTGTTTCGTGGTGCCCAGTTCCGAACGACATTTTTGGGTCAATAACAATGTCGTACGTTGCTTTCGGTATGTTTTTATGAAATGAACTGTGAATAACACATTCATTATCAATGATAATTGGTTCGAAGTAATTTTTTTCCCACTCTTCATTCCAGTTTTTCGATTCTATTTTTGTAACTTTGTAGTCGATAGAAGTTTCGAACACAAAATCGGCAAGAAGGCTTTTTAGCTCACTTTCATTAAAAATATCGGAAGCCGTAAACGCTTCTAAGCCATTTTCGGTTGGTACAAAAGTATCAAAACCAAGTTCGCCTAATTCGGCTGCTAATACATCTGAAATGTATTCTTCGTAAGGTTCGATGTTAAAATTTACTTGAATAAAATCCATTTTAGCTGTTGTTTTATTTATTATGTTGCAAAATTAGATAAAAATTGCGAATTCACTCTAACTTAGTCCATCTTTATTTGTTATATGGTCTAAAATGATTTGTGGTGGCACGATTATTGTTTCTGTTCTGAAAATTAATTCTCTATTTATATAGGAGGTAATATTATGAAAACGAATGTATTAACATTATTGCTGTCTTTTATTGCATTAATTGTAGTAGGACAATCAAAGGAAGTGTACGATGATGTATATTTTAAACCTAGTGAAGTTGTAAAAAGTTCTGAACGCCAAATGGTAAAAAAGCCAGTTTATAAAAATGGTGCCAAAGAAATTGTTTTTATAGAACGTGGTCAACAAGTAGAAATTGCTACCGAAGATACCACTATTTTACTTGGACAAGCTAATGATAGCACTGAGCAACAAGTGGAAGAAGGTTATTATGTGAACGGTTTTAAAGGTTCACAATCCGATTTAGAATATGCTGCTCGTATTCGTAAATTTCACAATCCAAAGTATCGTGTTTTTATTGGTGACCCTGCCTACAACGATATTTACTACTTAAATAATTTTGATTGGAATGTGTATGTCGAAGATAATTATGCTTATGTAACACCTACTTGGTCAAACCCTTATTGGTACGATTATTCTTTTAATTCGTACAGTTCATGGGGTTGGAATAGTTGGGGTTATGGATATCCTTCGTATGGACGATATAGCGGTTGGGGAAATTATCCTTGGTCGTACAATAATTATTGGGGAAGTTGGGGTGGAAATTATGGTGGATACTATGGAGGTTACTACAATAATTATTATGGTGGTTATTACGGTTATGGTTATGGTATGGGTTATCCTTATTACGGATACGGAGGCTATAATCATGGTTTTTTCGATGGTTATAATTATGGTAATTATTATGGAGGAAATTATTCGAATAATTCTAAAGTTCGAAATCAAGGCGATGGATATCGACAAGTTTCAAATGTTAGAAGTACAACAATAGGTGGAAGTAGCGCTTATCGCGATGCAAGTGCAGTACGAAGCAATTATACTGCTGTAGGCTCAAATAATAGAACTGTAACAAGTTCAAATGGTTCACGATCAATACGTTCAGGTGAAAATTACGTCCCTGTGAATCAAGGAATAAATACTCGTTCAGCTACCGAAAGGAGTGTTATGACTTCAAATTCGCAATATACACCACAAACAGGTGTAAGATCAGTTACATCATCTCGCAATACTACTCCATATTCTACTCAAAATGCAACACGTAGCGAATATGTAAGTCCATCACGCGAATCGTCGACACGTTCTACGTATCAACAACCCGTGTCTACAAGTCCTCGAACAGGATATTCCACACAAGCAAGTCAATCATCACGTGGTAGTGTTACATCTGAAACTAGAACAGCTCCTCGCTCAAGTTATTCAACTGGTACTCCATCAGTAAGTCGTGAGTCAAGTAATTATAATTCAAGCAGTCAAAGCACACGTTCAAGTTATAGTACACCTTCGAATAGTTCAAGTGGTTCATATCGCTCATCAAGTCCAAGCTCAAGTAGCAGTAGTTATAGTTCAGGCAGTAGTAGCTATAGTTCAGGCGGAGGAAGTTCATCGAGTAGTGGTTCATCTTCTTCGGGAGGTGGTGGCGGTGGACGCCGATAAACTCAATGAATTCTTCACTCTTAGTTTTTTGAATCTTATAAAATTTTATTAAAATGAAACGAATAATATTTTTATCCTTAGCCATTTTAATGGCATATACTGCTTCGGCACAAACTGTTTTCGAAGCTGTTAAAACATCACAAACCGATATATTGGGTACAGCTCGCTATATGAGTGTAGCTGGTGCTTTTGGTGCTCTTGGGGGCGATGTTTCGTCAATAAAAGACAATCCTGCAGGCTTGGGTATTTTTAGGAAATCGGAGTTAACAGCAACTGTTGACGCACAAATGCAATCAACTTCTGCTCTTTGGGGAAGCAAATCGGCTACGGATAGTAAATACTCAGTTGGAATGAATAATTTTACGTTGGTATTAGCTGGTAAAACATGGCGTGCCGAAAGTGGTTATGCGGGTTTGGTAAATTCAAATTTTTCATTTTCATATAATAAACTACGAAATTTCAACCGAAATATGGTTGTTAAAAACAACAGTATTGCTCAATCAATGACCGATTATTTTGGATATTTTACAGGTAATGTTTCCGAAAACAGCTTAGATTGGGATAAATATCCACAATATAGTTATGATACACCGTATCAGAACCCAGATTTATCGTGGATGTCGGTTATGGCAAATTATGGTGGTTTGATAAAACCCATTTACAGTGGAGCAGTTTTGCAAGAGTGGTCGTCATTTTTAGATGTTGCTGAAAAAGTGACTCCTTCATATATGTTGCAGGAAACAGGTGGTATACATGAATATTCGTTTGGTTGGTCGGGCAATTTTAGTAATAGATTGTTTTTGGGTGCCACTTTTAACTTGCAATACCTCGATTATCAAATGCAAAGTACTTACGATGAACGGTTTAGTGCAAATGGTGGTATGACTTTGAAAAACACTTTAACAACTTCGGGTGCAGGTGCAAATGTAAATATTGGTTTAATTGCAGTACCCGTTGATTTTATTCGCTTGGGAGCATCGTTACACACTCCAATGTTTTATACATTGCAACAATTGAATTATTCAACATTGGATTTTGTTTCGGGTTATAGTGGAGGTACAAAAACGCCTACAGATAATTATGTAGATTATCAATTGCAAACGCCATTGCAATTTAATATAAGTACTGCTTTTATTGTAGATAAAAAAGGATTTATTAGTGCTGAATATGTGTATAATAACTATAAAGGCATGAAATTGCTAAATGCAGATGGTGATTCACATGCTTATTCTTATGAAAACGACGATATTAACGGAATGCTCGAAAATGCGCGCACTATCAAAATTGGAGGTGAATACCGTGTTACCGATAGTTTTTCGCTTCGCGCTGGTTTTGCAAATACAAGTAACTTGACTAATGCCAATATTGCTAAAATTATGGATGTGAAAACGGTACGTACTGACCCTGAGTATTTTGCAAGTAATAGCATCATTTATGCTACTTTTGGACTTGGTTATCGTGAAAAAAGTTGGTATGTTGACTTAGCATTTGTAAACAAAACTATCAGCGAAGATTATTATGCTTATAATTCAAACTCATTGAATGATAATTATAAAGTAACACCAGCATCTGTTAAAACTTTAAATAACAATGTTGTAGTTACATTTGGTGTTAAATTTTAAGTTTCAAGGATAATTCAAAATTGCTAAAAAAGGCTGACAAATTTATATTTGTCAGCCTTTTTTATGGTGATATTTTGTTTTTTTGAAATACAAAAGTGTATTATTTTCCGTACATTCTAACTTTCACAGCTTTCACGTCGTCCGAAGTTACATAATCGTCGTAATCCATTTGCTTGTCAATAATGCCGTTTGGAGTAAGTTCCACAATTCGGTTACATACCGTTTGAATAAACTCACGGTCGTGCGACGACATTAAAACATTCCCTTTGAAGTTTACAAGTGTATTGTTAAACGCTTGAATTGACTCCAAATCCAAGTGGTTAGCAGGTGAATCCAAAATCATAACATTAGCATTTTTAAGCATCATGCGCGAAATCATACAACGCATTTTTTCGCCACCCGATAGTACGCTTGCTTTTTTGTAAATTTCTTCGCCAGCAAAAAGCATTTTTCCTAAATATCCTCGTATAAATGATTCTAATGTGTCATCGGAATATTGTCCTAACCAATCAACCAAATTTAAATCGGTATTGAAAAATTCCGAATTGTCGAGTGGGAGGTAGGCATGAGTAATGGTAATGCCCCAATTGTAAGTGCCTTCGTGGTTTTTATCGTGACCATTAATTATCTCAAAAAATGCTGTCATAGCACGTGGGTCGCGCGAGAGGAAAATGATTTTGTCGTTTTTTTCGACATTAAAATTCACATCTTTGAAAAGCACAGTTCCATCTTCTAAGGTTTTACCAAGTCCGGCTATCTCGAGAACCATATTTCCGGGCTCGCGATCGGGTGTGAAAATAATGCCTGGGTATTTACGTGTAGATGGTTGAATTTCATCGACATTCAGCTTCTCAAGCATTTTTTTACGACTAGTAGCCTGTTTCGACTTAGCAACATTGGCACTAAAACGGCGAATAAACTCTTCCAATTCTTTTTTCTTCTCTTCGGCCTTTTTATTTTGGTTTTGTTGCTGACGCAGAGCTAACTGACTTGATTCGTACCAAAACGAATAGTTGCCAGGGAAAAGCTGTACTTTGCCAAAGTCAATATCTACGGTATGTGTACTTACGGCATCCAAAAAGTGACGGTCGTGCGAAACTACCAAAACCGTGTTTTCA
>JBMOHZ010000185.1:0-5313 GCA_049317585.1 Paludibacter sp. | reverse complement strand
TTGATAGCAAAAGTTTCTGATTTACCAGTTGCATTATTCGTTACAGTTTGATTTTCGAGGTCAATAGTAAGTGTAGATTTTGAATCGGCATTTACACAACTAAAAATATCAGCTAAAAAACCTACCGATACAACAACAGGCAATACGCCATTGTTCAAAGCATTGTTTTGAAAAATATCAGCAAAAAAGCTTGATACAACTACTTTAAATCCGTAACCATCAATAGCCCAAGCTGCATGCTCACGACTCGAACCCGAACCGAAGTTTTTACCCGCAACAAGCACTGAGCCACTATAGACAGGGTTATTTAATACGAAATCAGTTTTTGGACTGCCATCTTTGTTATAGCGCCAGTCAGCAAAAAGATTATCACCAAAGCCATTTTTGTCTGTCGCTTTCAGAAAGCGCGCAGGTATAATCTGATCAGTATCCACATTTTCGATAGGAAGTGGAACAACTGTTGAAGTAAGTTTAATGAATTTTTCCATTGTTCTTTCTTTGTTATTAATTACGTGGGTCTGTTATTTTTCCTGTTACCGCAGCCGCTGCTGCAACTAATGGGCCAGCCAAAATTGTACGTGCTCCGGGACCTTGGCGGCCTTCGAAGTTACGGTTTGATGTGGATACTGCATATTTTCCTGCAGGAACTTTATCATCATTCATCGCCAAACAAGCCGAACAACCCGGTTGACGAAGTGCAAAACCAGCTTCAGTAAGTATGTCGTACAAACCTTCTTCACGAATTTGTTTTTCTACCATCCAGCTTCCCGGTACAAGCCATGCAGTTACATTGTCGGCTTTCTTTTTGCCTTTAACGTAATTGGCAAATACGCGGAAATCTTCGATACGACCGTTGGTACAGCTTCCTAAAAATACATAGTCAATGGCTTTTCCTTCCAGTTTTTCACCTGCATCAAAGCCCATATATTCCAATGATTTTTGATAAGAAATACGTCCTGCTTCGTCAATAGAATCCAAGGTTGGAATTGATTCTGCGATGCCCATTCCCATTCCCGGATTTGTTCCGTAAGTAATCATGGGTTGAATATCAGCAGCATCGAAAACTAATTCTTTGTCGAATTTAGCACCATCGTCAGTTTTTAATGTTTTCCAGTACGCTAATTTCTGATCCCATTCTTCGCCTTTAGGAGCAAATTCACGACCATTTACATAGTCGAAAGTAGTTTGGTCAGGAGCAATAAGTCCACCACGAGCACCCATTTCAATTGAAAGGTTACAAACAGTCATACGCTCTTCCATGGTCAAATTGCGAATTGCCTCACCAGCATATTCCACAAAATAACCCGTAGCTCCACCTGTAGTGAGTTTCGAAATCATGTAAAGCGCTAAATCTTTAGCACTTACGCCTGCACCCAATTTCCCATTAAATGTAATGCGCATTGTTTTAGCGCGCGATTGAAGCACACATTGTGTAGCCAAAACCATTTCCACTTCGCTGGTACCTATACCAAATGCAATAGCACCAAAAGCACCGTGTGTAGATGTGTGACTATCGCCACAAACAATGGTCATACCAGGATGTGTAAAGCCATTTTCTGGTCCGATAATATGTACTACACCATTTTTAATATGTCCCAATGGAAAAAACAAAGGCATGTTGAATTCGTTTGCGTTTTTTGCAAAAGTATCCAGCTGATTGCGTGAAATAGGATCCTGAACAGGTTTGTCCTGATTGATAGTTGGCGTATTGTGGTCGGCAGTCATGGTTGTTAATTCCGGACGGAAAACTTTCAATCCACGTTCACGCAGTCCATTAAATGCCTGTGGACTTGTTACTTCGTGGCAAAAATGACGGTCGATATACAATTGTGTCGGTCCGTTTTCGACCGATGATACCACGTGGGCATCCCATATTTTGTCAAATAAAGTCTTGCTCATATATTGTTAGTAAAATAATTTTATTGTTTTAATTTAATTGTCTTCTCTTATTTCACAAATTGGTTAATTGCATTGATATATGCTTCCACGGATGCTGCTACAATATCGGTATTAGCACCAAAACCGTAATATACAATTCCGGCATGTTCTACCTGCATGTGAACTTTACCAATATCATCGCTTCCTTTGTTAATAGCCTGAATGGTAAACTCTTGCAAAGTCATGGTGCGATTAATAATTTTTTTCAGTGCTTTGATTGCTGCATCAACCGGACCATTTCCCGAAGCAGCAGCTTCGAATTTTTCGCCAGCAATAATTAAACCGATGCTTGCCACTGCTTGTACGCCAACTCCCGAAGTTACCTGTAAAAAGTCGAGTTGAATGCGTTGTTTTTCAGTACGTTCTTTACCAGCCAACAACAAAACATCATCATCATTAATATCTTTCTTTTTGTCGGCTAATTTAAGAAATGCATCGTAAATTTTATCCAAATGGTCACCTTCAACATTTACACCCAATACACTTAAACGATGTTTCAACGCTGCACGACCACTACGAGCAGTCAGTACAATGGAATTTTTATCAATTCCCACATCGGTTGGATCCATAATTTCGTAGCTTTCGCGATTTTTCAACACACCATCTTGATGAATTCCAGAAGAGTGTGCAAAAGCATTACGCCCAACTACAGCTTTATTGGCCTGAACAGGCATATTCATCAATCCCGAAACCATACGACTTATACCATATATTTTCTGAGTATTGATTTGAGTTTCAATATTCAATGTTTTGTGGCATTTGAGAATCATGGCAACTTCTTCCAACGAAGTATTTCCGGCACGTTCGCCAATACCATTGATCGTTACTTCAACCTGACGAGCGCCATTTAAAACTCCCGCCATTGTGTTAGCAGTAGCCATTCCAAGGTCGTTGTGACAGTGTGTAGAAAGTATAGCGTTGTGTACACCTTTCACATTTTCCATTAGGAATTTTATTTTATCGCCATATTCCCAAGGCAAACAATACCCTGTAGTATCAGGTATATTTACCACTGTAGCACCAGCTTTAATAACCGCTTCAACCACACGTGCCAAATATACATTGTCGGTACGACCGGCATCTTCGCAGTAAAACTCCACATCTTCCACATACTTTTTAGCATGTTTTACGGCAGCAATGGCACGTTCGAGAATTTCGTCCTGCGTTGAATTAAATTTGTGTTTAATGTGGAATTCGGATGTTCCGATACCAGTATGAATGCGTTTATTTTTAGCATATTTGAGCGCATCGGCAGCCACGTCAATATCTTTTTGAACTCCACGCGTCAAGGCGCATATTGTAGGCCAGGTAACCGCTTTCGAAATTTCGACAACTGAATTAAAATCGCCCGGACTCGAAATGGGGAAACCGGCTTCGATAACATCAACGCCCAAACCTTCGAGAGCTTTAGCCACCTGAATTTTTTCAATGGTGTTCAACTGGCAACCGGGAACCTGTTCGCCGTCGCGTAATGTAGTGTCGAAAATAAATAATCTGTCCATAATTGTTTTTAATTAAAAAAGCCTTCTACACCGCAGTGAGAAGGCTTTATATTATACATTGTAATAACTACATACCAAACTCACTTCTACTTGATTTGCAAGAGAATAATAATACCGAGTAGAAGAATATGTAGAAAATTGTTGTTCATCGTTGTTTTTTATTGCGGTGCAAAGATAAGCTATTTTTTTGAACATGCAAAACGAAATGTAATTTTTTTGACAATTTTACTTTCAAATTTACAGTATTTATTCCTATAAATTTATAGTATAAACAAAAATGCTGTGAAAATGTTCAGCCTCACAATCTATTTCTCAAGTTAAAATATTATATTTAAATGCAAACACAGCAAATTAATTTACTAAAAACGCTTTTTCACCATAACATTCAGCCCTTCGTTAATCATCTTAATATTCACTTCACGTCCTTCTTCGTAGGGTTCGCCATCGTAATGAAATGGACCTGTTTCGTCGCGAAAAAGGGTAATTTCGTTGGTTCGAAGTGTGGTTACAAAAAGGTCTTTATCAATGGTTTTGGTAAATAACTGCAAAGCAATAGAAGGAATGGCAATAATTGGGAAATTACTCATTATGGAAATGTCCATCATCCCATCCTGCACACTTGCTTGTGGGGCAATATAAGCATTATTTCCCCACTGCGAAGCATTGGCAAATGTAATAACAAAAGCTTTGTCTTTGAGGTCAATACCATTGCCTAGTAAATGATAATTCTGCGATTTGTAATTAAAATATCCCGTAATCATTTTTTCGATATAAGTCATTACTCCGCGGTTTTTACTTTTGGCAAATTCGGTGCTTACATAGGCATCAAAACCTGTACCGCAAGTACAAAAAAATGGTTGTCCGTTAACTAAACCATAATCAATTTTTACCGATTCGGAATGATTGAGTTGCTGTACAGCCTGACGTGTATTCATGGGAATTGCCAAATGCCGCGCCAACCCATTGCCAGAACCTACTGGTATAATTCCGAGTGATGTATTTGTGTTAATTAAGCCACGTGCAATTTCGTTTACAGTGCCATCGCCTCCCACAGCCACTACAATATCAAAACCATCAGCAACAAATTGAGCCGAAAGTTCGCGTCCGTGTTCCTTATGCTCCGTAAATATAATTTCGGGAGCAAAAACGGACTGATTTAATTCGTGTAGGATTAGATTTGGAAGTTCATTTTTATTATTAGTTCCCGATATAGGATTAATAATAAAAGCAATTTTCTTTTTCATTTAAAACGGATTAGCATTCTGTTTGGTTAGGTTTTAAAATAACTCTTCGTTTATTTTTAATCACAAAAATACTTATTTTAGAGCGTCCAACTGATTTACGAGGGGGTTAGCATACATTTCGAGCATTTTGCGCATCAAAAAATCATCATCGCGATTTTCAATATTAATTTTTTCAATTTGCATTTCGAGGTACTTTTCAAAATCCAGTTTTTCAATTAGCGTATAATCCTTTTCGAAACGACTATTGCCATCCAAAATATCGAAAGCTATTTTATTGATATTGAATATAGTATAACCTAAATAAATATGCTTATCTATAAGTTGTGCAATAGCAGAATATAACTCGTTTTTATTGTTTACTGAATTTCCTAAACTCACAACTGCCTCGTTTATACAAGTATTCATTGTATAAACCACTTTTCCTTTGTAACCCATTACGCCCGTTTGCATATTTAGCAAATCGTCCTGTGGTGCCTTTTTAAAGTCGGGGTTGTCACGCTTTTGCTGAAATTCTTTGGCTTTCAGAAAATCGCATGGGTCGTACTCGTACGAAATACTTAACGGACAAATATTTAGATTGGAAAGATTTTCGGCAATAGATGATTTTCCACCCATGTTGAGCATTTTCA
>JBMOHZ010000184.1:0-5333 GCA_049317585.1 Paludibacter sp. | reverse complement strand
CTATTCGCTCAGTCGCCAGCGAGTTTCGTAAATCCATTTATTGGAACAGATAATGATGGTGAAACCAATCCTGGCGCAGTGCTTCCATGGGGCATGATGAATGTAGCTCCATTTAACGGCTATGATACTTTGAAAACCGATAAGATAGATCAAGGTTATGGCGCATCAGTATACCGTCAGAAACGGAGATTTATTACTGGCTTTACGCACGGAGGCATTAGTGGCGCTGGCTGTTCAGCATTGGGTGTGCTGGCCATTATGCCAACTAAGACTCAGTTTAATAGTTTCCATCCAAAAAAATATCTTAGCAGGTATTCCTCCGAAATCGCTGAGCCAGGCTATTACAAAGTTCATCTGGATACTACAGATATTGTGGCTGAAATTACCGCCACTAAACGCTGTGCCATACATCGCTACACGTTCCCACAAGGTTCCCATTCTATATTGTTAAATATTGGGCTTTGCCTTGCACCCACTAAAGGTGGAATGATAAAACAAGTGTCCGACACCGAATATGAAGGCTACCATGCCGTTGGGAATTTCTGCGGGAAATGGGTGACTGGCAATCTCTATTATTATGTGAAAATTCAAAAGCAGCCCGAATTATGGGGTATGTGGAATGATCAGAAGAATTTCAAACAGTTTACTAGAGAAAATATGGGCAATGAAGCTGGCGTGTATCTTCAATATAAAACATCGAACAATGAGCAGATTTTGGTAAAAGTCGGCATTTCATATACTTCCATAGCCAATGCAAAACTGAATTTGGAAACCGAAATTCCTGCATGGGATTTTGACAAAGTTAAACAAGCTGCTTTCAATGAATGGAACACGCAATTATCACGCATTGCCGTAGAGGGTGGAACTACAGATGATAAAACCATGTTTTATTCAGCATTGTATCACGCATTATTGCATCCCAATGTCTTGAATGACGCCAACGGCGAATATCCAGCCACGGGAACGTTCAAAACCATGAAAGCCATTGGTTACGAGCGATATACTCTTTATTCATTGTGGGATACTTACCGCAACATACATCCATTTTTGTCACTGGTTTATCCCGAAAAACAGCTGGACATGGTCAAATCAATGTTGGCCATGTACCAAGAAAATGGTTGGTTGCCCAAATGGGAATTGGCAAGCCAAGAAACTTATGTAATGGTAGGCGACCCGTCGATTCCAGTTATTGCCGATTCGTATCTGCGTGGAGTGACACAATTCGATACAGAATTGGCATATCAAGCCATGCGCAAAGGAGCTGTTACGCCTGAGGCAAATAATCCGCTTCGCCCAGGATTAGATAGTTTATTGAAATATGGATTTATACCTCAAGGAAGTA
Organism: Paludibacter sp.; assembly: GCA_049317585.1. GTDB lineage: Bacteria > Bacteroidota > Bacteroidia > Bacteroidales > Paludibacteraceae > Paludibacter. Next base: position 3,991 of record JBMOHZ010000184.1, on the reverse strand, counting down.
AAGGCGTTTGGGGAAGTGTGGCCTCGTCGCAAGAATATGCCATGGCCGACTGGAATTTGGCACAGTTTGCCAAAGCTACTGGCAAGAATGACGACTATGAGAAGTTTCTAAAGCAATCGCAACTGTATAGAAATAATTTCGACAACGACACAAAATTTCTCCGCCCTCGAATGCAGGATGGATCGTTTATGGCTAATTTCACTCCTATCATGACAAGCAAGAAATTCTATCCCGGAAATCCCGGGTTTGTAGAAGGCGATGCGTGGCATTATTTATTCTTTTCACCCAATGATTTTGATTGGCTGAAAAAGAAAGTTGGGGGTGACAAAGCTTTTGTTTCCAAGCTTCAAATGAGCTTTGATAGTGCCTATTTCTGTATGGTGAACGAACCTGATATTGCCAATCCCTATCTTTTTAATCTTGTTAAGAATGAAGAGTGGCGTACACAGAAAGAAGTACGTGCTGCACTGCGCAAAAACTTCAACAATTCGCCTGCTGGATTGCCCGGAAATGACGACTGTGGAGTAATGTCCACTTGGCTCATGTACAGTATGATGGGCTTTTACCCCATTTGCCCTGGTAATATGAATTATCAACTTAGCAGTCCCGTTTTTAGTAAAGTCACAATTAAATTAAATCCTCAATTTTATAAAGGAAATGAATTTGTTATCACAGCTAAAAATCAAAATGAAAAGAATATCTACATTCAATCAGTGCAGTTAAATGGCAAGCCAACCAAGGGCTTTTCATTGAATCATGCTGAAGTGGTAAAAGGTGGTGTGCTGAACTTTGTTTTGGGAAACAAAAGAAAATAAGAGCTCATTAATTACTGTATTCCTGCAAATTAGCACCTATTCCAACCTTTCAACTGCCAATATAATTAGCTTTTAAGACGTTAATTTCAATTAAATATCAAATTTTTAGTCAAAAACTCATTAATAACAAAAGAAGTTCTTAATATTTGCAAATTATGCTGAGCTATGCTGAACATATTCATCTTCCGGTATTAAATCATAACTTCATGATTGAGAATACATTAAGTGTATTTCAGCATCAATATGAGATAACTTTAAGAAAAAAAACGATGTAAATGAGTGAAATAGTTCAGCAAGACATATTGAATGCTTAGGGCAAACAGAATTTTTCTACGTCATCTATTTATTGAAACCATTAAAAATCAAAATAAATTAAAATTATTAATTAAAAAAATACAAAACATGAAAAAAACAATTCTTCTTTCTTTCGCAGTGGTGGCAACACTATTTGCAAATGCTCAAAACATTGTTACCGGTGCAGGCGGTGCAGTGGTTAAAACCACTGATGGTGGTCAAACATGGACCGATGTTAAACCTTTCGACGGATCAACTATGGACGTAATAGGTATCTCAAAATCATCAGCGAATAATTGGGTAATTTCTCAGTACAAAGCTGGTTCTGGTACTATAAATTACATTCAACGTACTACCGATGGAGGTGCTAATTACACACCTATTGCTACTAACTTGAACAATACCCTGTCTGGTTTCGGCGAAATCATGCATTTCGGTGCTGATAATAATAAATTGCTACTATTAACTAGTGCAATTTCCGCTAATTCCAATGGAATGTGGTGGACTAACGGTCTGGATACGGCTTATAGGAATCTAAGTTTCAAAACTAACAGCGGAACTTCTAAATATAATTATGGTATTACTAAACAAAATGCAACTACTGCTTTTGCTATAGCCAACACGAGCTCCACTCCTTATTTACGATCATCATCAAAAATAGAAAAATATACTTATAGTACAACTACCCCTACCTATGCAACCACTTATGAGCACAACTCTATCAAGGCTGTAGCACGTGTAAATGCATCTACCCTTATTGCTGTAACAAATAAATTGGGTGCAAAATTTGGAGCGGCTTACAAATCCACCGACAACGGTGCAACTTGGGCTGCAATGACTTTACCAAATGTTACATCTACTACTATTCTTACCGATGTAGCTGTTTCGCCTAATGGGTTAAATGTTATTGTAGTAGGTAAAAACTATGTGGCTACATCTAAAGATGCTGGTGAAACTTGGACAAAAGTTACCTTTGCACAAGGGATTCTTCCTACGGCTTTAACCAGCTGGACATTTGAAACAATTGCTTTTGCTGATGATAACACCATAGTTATAGGCGCAAATGATGGTGAAACAGCTAATACAGGATGGTTTGCACTTCGTTCAACGGATGGTGGTACTACCTTTGCACCAGTTCAAACAGCTGCAAGTGGAACTTATACCGATCTTACAGCAACTAACTTGGAACGTAGAGGTACTGCAGGATATAATTCTATCTATTTTGCAACTCCTTTAGTAGGATATGCAGTTTATGGTCGTTATGACCAATCAAAAAAATATGAAATTTTAAAAACTACCGATGCAGGTGCTACCTGGACTACCATTCAATGGGCAGCTGGTGCAAAACCTGCAGCAGGTCAAGTGAAAATCTACAATCATATTGGTGGTAATGAGAATACGCTTATCGTAAACAGCACTGCTGATAATATAACAAATTTATGGCAAATAGATGTTACTGGAGGCACAGTCGCTGCTGCATCTATTGTAAGTAAATATACTGCAAAACAATTAAGAAGCGTATATCGCAAGAGCGCAACAGAACTTTTTGCAATAGAAAGTGCGAAAAATGATGGTACCACAGGTGGTATTTATGCTTCAGCTGATGGTGGAATAACTTGGACATTGAAGTCAGGAACACAAATAAAAGGATATACTTATACTGTAATCGGCGACGGCTTCATTGGTGGCCCAACTGGTCGTTATTGTAATGCTAATGCTGACTTCAGCAATTTAACACGCATCCCCCTTATTGGTCATTATGGTGGCGAATTAGTTGACTTGGATGTAATTTCTGGAACCAATAATCTTTTTGCCATTGGTGAAAAGGCTGGTATTTTCAAATCTACTGATGCTGGTTTAAACTTTACTTATATCGGCAAACCGGAATTTGAAGGTATTACTTTTACTGCACTCGATTTTGTTGATGCAAATACAGGTTATGTTGTAGGTTATAACAGTGCTAACAAAGGGGTAGTAGTTTCCACAACCGACGGTGGTACTACTTGGAAAAAAATTGAATTTTCGGTTGTTAAAAAACTAAATGATGTTTCGTTCTATAATGCATTGCAAGGTTTAGCCGTAGGAGATGGAGGTACTATTATTGGCACAACTGATGGTGGTGCTACTTGGATTTCAAAATCTCCTGCTGGTCTTACTGACAATATGTTGAAAGTAGTTTGCGACGAAGCGATTTCATTAACAGGTACACCTGAAGTTCTTACAGCTCTTTCACAAAATTCATTAAGCAATATACATGTTTATGCAACTAACAATGAATTAAATGTAAATTCACCTGCCGGTTCGGTAATTTCCGTTTATAATTTGGTAGGTGTTTTAGAAGTTACTAAAGTGGCAACAGCTGCAATGGAAAAACTAACCATGTCATCAGGTGTAAAATTGGTAAAAGTACTTAACAATGGCAGGGCTGAAACTTTTAAAGTAATTGTAAGGTAATAGGGAATTTATCATTACAAGTTTTTTCTGTCTCTTTTTATAAATAGTTGCAAAGTCCACTTTGCAACTATTTACTTATAAACTCTTTACTCGTCGATCTTATTCTATTAAAATTAAAGGTTTTGAAAAATTCACTTATCAAATTATTTAGTCTAATATTCTGGGCATTTTTTCTATTACCGCTTCATAGCCAGGATATGGTTACTTATGTGGGTAAAAGCTTATCCATTGCCCGTACTGGTAAACTCACTGACGCTTTAGCACTTTCCAATGGTAAATTTGCCATTTTAGGTACCGATCGTACTATGGCATGGGTACCTGATGGAACTCCTAAAGTAGAACTCACCTTTCCTGCCGCATCTATTGACAATGGTGCAGGTACCAATCTATTTGCCTTTGTGATGGTAATAGATACAGCCCTGCATGGA
>JBMOHZ010000183.1:0-5355 GCA_049317585.1 Paludibacter sp. | reverse complement strand
GGCAAAATAACAAAAAAGAATGGCAAACGATATAGTAGAAACACCCCTTATGAAGCAATATTTCGAAATCAAGGCTAAACACCCTGATGCGATATTGCTTTTCCGTTGTGGCGATTTTTACGAAACTTTCTCCACTGATGCAATCGAGGCGTCCGAAATTTTAGGAATTACACTTACGCGACGAGCAAACGGGTCAGCTCGGACAGTTGAGTTGGCAGGCTTTCCGCATCATGCATTGGACACATATTTGCCAAAATTAGTTCGTGCTGGTAAGCGCGTTGCTATTTGCGATCAGCTCGAAGACCCCAAACTCACCAAAAAACTCGTAAAACGTGGTGTTACCGAGTTGGTTACACCCGGTGTTTCGTATAGCGACACCACACTTAATCACAAAGAAAATAATTTTTTGGCAAGTGTTTATCTCAATAAAACACGTGTTGGAGTTGCATTTTTGGACATTTCTACTGGTGAGTTTTTGGTTGCCGAGGGCACAAGTGAGTATGTTGATAAATTGCTCAACAGTTTTAGTCCCAAAGAAGTGCTTTTCGACCGTTCCAAACGTAAAGATTTTGAAAATCAGTTTGGTACCAAATTTTTTACGTATGCGTTAGAAGATTGGGCCTACACGCCCGAATCGGCCAACGAACGCTTGCTCAAACACTTCGAAACTAAAAACCTCAAAGGTTTTGGCGTGGATAATCTTCCCAATGGTATTGTTGCGGCTGGTTCTATACTTCATTATTTAGATTTAACACACCATCAGCAAACAGGACATATTACGCAACTGTCACGCATTGAAGAAGATAGATATGTGTGGCTCGATCGATTTACAGTACGGAATTTGGAATTGTATGGCTCTATAAACGAAGGCGCTAAAACCCTGGTCGACATTTTAGATAAAACCATTAGCCCTATGGGTGCTCGCTTGCTCAAACGTTGGATTGCATTTCCGCTCAAAGATGTAAAACCTATTAACGAGCGACTGAGTGTTGTTGAATTTTTCTTTAAAAATCCTGCGCTGAAAGAGATTTTGGAGCAAAACATAGCTTTGATTGGTGACCTCGAACGAATAATATCAAAAGTGGCTGTTGGTCGCATTAATCCGCGCGAAGTAGTGCAGCTCAAAGTGGCACTCAAAGCCATTGAGCCAATAAAAGAAGCTTGTTCCGAAACCGACAATGTAACCTTACAAAAAATTGCCGACCAGCTTAATGCTTGTCACATTATTTCGGATAAAATTGAAAAAGAAGTAAACAACGATCCACCTATTATGCTTCACCGTGGTGGCATACTACGTTATGGCATTGACCCTGATTTGGACGAATTGCGAACCTTGGCACATTCAGGCAAAGAATATTTGCAGCGTATTCAGGAGCGTGAAAGTGAAGCCACAGGTATTCCAAGTCTAAAAATTCATTTCAATAATGTGTTTGGTTACTATATTGAAGTTCGAAATACACACAAAGACAAAGTACCCGAAACCTGGATACGCAAGCAAACGCTTGTAAATGCAGAACGATATATTACGCAAGAGCTCAAAGAATACGAAGAAAAAATTCTGGGTGCCGAAGAAAAAATACTGGCTATCGAAACCCGTCTTTTCAATGAATTGGTGATTGCCTTAAGCGATTATATTACAGCTATACAATTGAACTCGAACCTAATAGCACAGCTCGACTGTTTACTTTCATTCACCAAGGTTTCGGCCGAAAATAAATACGTGCGCCCAGAAGTAGTTGACAATGATATCTTGGACATCAAGCAAGGACGCCATCCTGTTATCGAAAAGCAACTGCCAGTAGGCGATACCTATATTGCCAACGATGTGTTTTTGGATAGCGAATCGCAACAAATAATTATCATTACTGGACCCAATATGGCGGGTAAATCCGCATTGCTCCGCCAAACAGCCTTAATTACGCTTATGGCGCAAATTGGATGTTTTGTTCCAGTACAAAGTGCCCGAATAGGTGTTGTCGATAAAATTTTTACGCGTGTAGGTGCCAGCGATAATATTTCGCAAGGCGAATCTACTTTTATGGTAGAAATGAATGAAGCCGCCAGTATTCTGAACAATCTCTCGAATCGCAGTTTGATATTGTTTGATGAGTTAGGACGTGGTACTAGTACGTACGATGGCATTTCTATTGCCTGGGCTATTGTAGAGTATATCCACGAGCATTCTACCTGCAAAGCCAAAACGCTTTTTGCAACACATTACCACGAGTTGAATGAGATGGAAAAATCATTTAACCGTATAAAAAATTACAATGTATCGGTAAAAGAAGTAGATAAAAAAGTGATTTTCCTTCGTAAATTGGTACGCGGTGGAAGCGAACACAGTTTTGGTATTCACGTGGCCAAAATGGCTGGTATGCCACAAAGTATTGTGAAGCGCTCCGAACAAATACTCAAGGACCTTGAAGCCGACAATCGTCAATCAACCGTTTCGAAACCAATTGGAGCTATTGCCGAACACCGCGAAGGGATGCAACTTAGCTTTTTCCAGTTGGACGATCCCGTATTAGAACAAATACGTGACGAAATAAAAAACCTGGATATCAACAATTTAACACCTGTGGAAGCTTTGAATAAATTGAATGATATAAAGCGGATAATTAAGGGGAAATAGTTTTTCTTGTTTAAAATGTAATAATTTCGTACTATTGCTTACAAATCAACATGTTAAATTGCATAATTAATGTTAATTGCATTATAACTAAATAATATTATAACTATATTTGCAAACTATTCATTTTTAATTAATTACATCTGAATATTTATTCTGTTTTTGTAGTATTTATTGCTACAAATTTTTAACTAAAAAGACTTTTTTATTAAAAACTAATCAATTTGTTTAAACCGAATAGCGATTAAAGTTGTTATAATTTATCAACAGCATTAGTTATTTGAACATTTCATACATAGGTATTATGAAAACATTTTACAATAATTTAAAATTCAGCGCGCTACTATTTTCCTTAATTGGAATAAGCACAGCACAACTTTTTGCACAAACATCGATATCGGCTATTGGCTCAACTTATACACAAGACTTTAATACGTTAATATCAGCTGGAAGTTGGACTGACAACAGTACAATTGCTAATTGGTATACGCTTGACGCAAATCTTAGCCCATCGACTACAATTAGTCTTAACGATGGAAATGGTTTAAACGGAGGATTAACATCTTATGGGTCTATTGGTAGTCCTGACAGAGCCTTAGGTTTTTTTCCAGCAGGTAGCATTGGAGATAAAATGTATGTTGGCTGGCGCTTTAAAAATACGATGCCATTAACCACTATAAATTCACTTGTAATAACTTGGACTGGTGAGCAATGGAGAGACGAAGATACTAGTCCACAAAACATCAATTTAGTCTACCAAATATCAAGCTCTGCAATTACATCCATAGATCCTTTAAATCTTCAAAGTGCTTCTATGTTGTTTTCATCACCACAAAACACCGGAGCTCAAATTAGTTTAAATGGTAATTTGGTAGCTAATAGGGCTACAAACACACATGTTATTAATGAACCAATTGCACCAGGTTCTGAAATTATAGTAGTATGGGAAACTACAGATTTGAATCCTAACCACTTGATGGCAATAGACGACATTAGTGTAACAGCTAAAGCATCTCAAACAATTACTTTTGGAACACCAGTTACAAAAACGTATGGCGATGCCTCATTTAGTTCAGGAGCTACATCTAGTAGTGGGTTAACTGTTTCTTTAGTAAGTTCAAATACTTTAGTAGCTACAGTTTCAGGCGGAAATATCACTATAGTTGGGCCAGGTAAGTCAAACATCACTGCCTCACAGTCAGGAAACGGAAGTTATGATGCTGCACTTGATGTGGTTAGAACTTTATCAGTTAAACCAAAAGTGCCAATTACTATAGAGGCTACAAATATTTCTACAACATCCTTTCAAGCTAATTGGACTGCGGATAATGGACTAAACGATGCAGGCACAACATACACCGTTCAATATGCAAACAATGCTAGTTTTACTGGAGCTCAAACAAAAGTATCATCTGTAAAAAATGTTACTATAAATTCGCTTTCGCCAAATACTATTTATTATTATAAGGTTTATGCCATTAATAACACTGTTGCCAGTTCGTATAATGTGGCATCAGCCATTACTACTGGTAGTGATTATATTACTGCAAACACAGGAAATTGGGATACTGGTACAAATTGGAATGTGGGCTATATAAATGATATTGCTAATAGTATTACAATACAACATGCTATAACACTTGACAATGCACGAGCATCTGTTACTACAAATTCATTAGTCTTAAAAACAAGTGGAAAACTAACTTCAAATCAAATTATTAATGTATTAAACGAACTTGTTATTGAAGTAGATGCAACCGGCGCTAATGTAGGGCAATTGCTTAACACTGGTTCAATAAACCTCGGATTAAATGCGAAAGTGATTGTACGAAAATCATTTACAGCCAATCAATGGAATTTTATGGGCTTCCCATTCAATGTAGCATCAAGTACTGTATTTGCGCAAAATGGATCAACTCCTTTGACATGGTTTGATTTAGGTGGAAGTGGTGATTATGTGGTTCAAGAATATGATGGTTCAAAACGAAATACTACTGGATTAGCAAATACAAGTGGTGCTGGTTTAAACTGGATAAATGTTCCAGGTAGAACATTTATAGCTAAAAAAGGATATATAATTGCATGTTCTTCAAGCAGAGTGATTGATTTTACCTTAAGAGGAGAAAACAAAGCCGATATATTTAGCATTTCTGGTTCTACTGCTACTTTAGGACAATACGATTCTAACCCATCTGTATATCATAGAAGTTGGAATTTAGTAACATCTCCTTACTTAAGTTCATTTGAATTGGCAACCACTGTAAATAATGCGCCTTATTATGCATATAATGGTGTAAATTACACTACAAAATTATCTGGTGAAACATTAATTGTACCTCCATTCCGCTCATTCTTTTTACAAGCTTTAAGTAGCTCAATAAGTTTTGGAAATATTGGTAAACGTTTAAATGCACCAACAGCTAAAGAAACGCAAGCTGAAGTGGACGATATATACTTGAAATTAAGTAATGGTAATTCGATTTACGATGATGAAACTAGAATTAGACTTCAGGACGGAGCATCTTCAGATTATGTAATAGGACAAGATGCGGCAAAAATGTTTGGTATGGACAGCAATGTATCGTATATTTACTCCACAATAAATGGATTTGGTGCTGCAATCAATACTTTACCACGTACTATTTCTTCGGTTGAATTACAAACAAGGTTTGCTGCTATTGGTAATTATAGTATATCGATAAATAATACGGATAAAGTAAATAACT
>JBMOHZ010000182.1:0-5376 GCA_049317585.1 Paludibacter sp. | reverse complement strand
AACGAAATGCATCAAAAGCTTTTCGAAGCTGTTGCTCAGGATTATCCCGAAATTACAACACGCAAGCAATTGGTGCGGACCATTTACGAAAATGAGTTTTTCAATGCCTTACAGGTTAAGTTTGCATATGCTGTAACCTGTCACAAAGCGCAAGGTGGCCAGTGGAAAAAAGTTTTTATTGATCCGGGGCAAGTAGCCGACGAACGTTTAAATAGCGATTTTTACCGTTGGATGTACACTGCCGTTACGCGTGCCAGCGAGTCGGTTTTTCTGGTAAATTTTCCAGCAAAATAATGTTCCGAAATATGCTTAATGTACAGTTTCAAACTGAATTTTCTTATTGCATGATATTGTAAAAATAAGTACCTTTGTGTTCCCTAAATATTTCGCAATTTCAGAACTTGATAACTCAAATAATTATTTAATAATATGCTTACCAACAATGATTTACAACAGATTAGTTTAAAGGGAATTAGCCCCGAACAAATTAATGAGCAACTTCGTAGTTTCGAAACAGGTTTTCCTTTTCTGAAAATTATTAATGCTGCATCGCCTCAAAATGGAATAGTGGTTTTCGAAAACAATACGATTGATTCCTTGCTGAACGTGTGGGATGATTATTTGAAAAGCAATGCATCAATTTTGAAGTTTGTTCCCGCTTCGGGAGCAGCTAGTCGTATGTTCAAAGATTTATTTGAGTATTTGGATGCCGATTATAGTTTTCCGACCAAAGCTGCTGAAAAAAAGTTTTTTGATGATTGTAAGCATTTTGCTTTTTACAATGAGCTGAATAATAGTTGTTTGAAAAATAATGCAAAGAGTATAGATCAACTAATTGCCGATGGTGAAAGTAAAGCTGTTGTAGCCAATTTATTACAGCAAAATGGTCTTAATTATGGTTCGTTGCCAAAAGGGTTATTGCTTTTTCACTCATATCCTAATGGACAACGCACTTCGCTTCAGGAGCATCTAGTTGAAGGTGCTATGTATGCCTCAAGCGCTACAAACGAAGTTAATATTCATTTTACAGTATCAACAGAACATCGTGCATTGTTCGAAAATCACGTAGCTGAATCGGTGTCGGCATTTGAAAAATTGCTTGGTAAAAAGTTCAATATCAGCTTTTCGGAACAAAAACCATCGACTGATACTCTTGCCGCCGATGAATTTAACCAACCATTTCGAGAAAACGAAAAACTGCTTTTCCGTCCGGGTGGGCATGGGGCACTGATTGCCAATCTCAACGATTTGGATGCAGATGTAATTTTCATTAAAAATATTGATAATGTTGTTCCCGATTCGCTTAAAAATAAGACAATTACATATAAAAAAGTGATTGCTGGCTTGTTGGTTCAATTGCAACAAAAAACATTTGAATACCTTCGTTTACTCGATAATAATGAAATAGATAGTGTTTTGTTGACCGAAATAGCACAATTCTGCAAAAATGAATTGAATAATTCCAATCCAAATTTTGAAACATTATCCGTTGACGAACAAAAAGCATATTTAAAGTTAAAACTGAATCGTCCGATTCGAGTATGTGGAATGGTTAAGAATACTGGTGAACCAGGAGGTGGTCCATTTTTGACTGTCAATAAGGATAATACAATTTCGACCCAAATACTCGAAAGTTCACAAATTGATTTATCAAATCCTATTGAGAACGATAAAATGATGCAATCAACCCACTTTAATCCAGTGGATTTGGTTTGTGCTGTAAAAAATTATAAAGGCGAAAAGTTTGATTTGGTGCAATATGTTGATAAGCAAACTGGATTTATTTCACTCAAATCCAAAAACGGTAAGGAGTTGAAAGCTTTGGAGTTACCAGGTTTGTGGAATGGTGCTATGAGCGATTGGAATACTGTTTTTGTGGAAGTACCAATCGAAACTTTCAACCCAGTTAAAACAGTAAACGACTTGCTACGCCCTGAACATCAGTAACGACAACCGACGACAGATAACTGACAACGCATAGTCTAAGAACAAAAGTATCAACAATAACAATTAATAACGTGCAGCTAATAACGCACGGAGTGCCAATAACGGCGCACTTGCCTGCAGTAGGCAGGGCCCAAATTACGCGCAGCTAATAACGCACGAAGTGCAAATAACGGCGAAGCCAAATCTTTCTTGGATATTCGGCTTTTTGTGCTAACTTTGTGGTTCTGTAAAAATGTATAATTCACATAGAATGTTTCGGATAAAAACAATTGATTCATACGTATTTAAAAGATTTATCACGCTTTTTGTGATGACTTTTGTTATTTGTATTTTCATCTTGTTGATGCAGTTTTTGTGGAAACATTTTAACGAATTAGTTGGAAAAGGAATTGGAATTGGTGTTATTGCTGAGTTCTTTTTATACGCTATTGCATCGCTTGTTCCTATGGCTTTGCCCTTGGCCATTTTACTCGCATCGCTTATGACTTTTGGTAATATGGGCGAGAATTTTGAACTTATTGCCATGAAATCAGCTGGTATCTCGCTGTTTCGCATTATTCGTCCGTTAGTTGTTTTTATTGCATTAATTTGCATAATGGCGTTTTATTTTTCCAATAATGTATTGCCAGTAACACAATCCAAACTTTGGACATTAATTATTTCACTTCGCCAAAAGTCGCCCGAATTTGACATACCTGTAGGTGAGTTTTACTCTGGAATATCTGGTGTAAATCTTTACGTACGCGAGAAACAAAATGGTTTGTTAAAGGATATGATGATATATGATTTCTCGGGTGGTTTTGATAATGCATCAGTTATGATTGCCGATTCGGGTAGAGTTAAATTTAGTGCCGATAAAAAGTATTTAATGCTTAAATTATACGATGGTGAAACTTTTGAGAATCTAAAAAGTCAGGCAGGAGCACAAAATTCAACAAATATTCCATATCGACGAGAGTCGTTTAAAACAAAGAATATCTTAATTGATTTCGATTCTGAATTCAATCGTTTCGACGAGTCAATTCTTCAGGATCAGCATGTTAGTAAAAATATTGCACAGCTCGAATCTTCCATTGATTCTACCTCAAAAGTAGTTGATAGACTTAAAATGGAACAAGCTACCGAAATGGCTGGCCGACGGTATTTTGGGCGAGAAGCTGCATGGAATCGTTCGCTCGAAATTGGAAAAAATATACAAATTAAAAACTATAATGCCGATTCGTTGTTTCTAAAGCTAGATAATGCATCTATGGAAATGGCTATGGCTACAGCACTTCAAAAAGCCAACGAAATAAAAGGTCAAATTGAATTCAATAAATTAAATTTGGGCGAAACGGTAATGTATGTAACTAAGCATCAGATTGAATGGCATCGTAAATTTACATTATCCTTTGCTTGTCTAATTTTTTTCTTTATCGGAGCGCCTTTGGGTGCTATCATTCGCAAAGGTGGATTGGGAGCACCAGTTGTGATTTTGGTGGTTATTTTTATAATTTATTATATAATTGATACTGCAGGCTTAAAAATGGCGCGCGAAGGATTATGGACAGCATTGCAAGGTATGTGGTTAAGTTCATCAATTTTATTGCCAATAGGTGTATTCCTAACTTACAAAGCAGCTGTAGATGCAGTGCTTTTCAATACCGAAGAATATACGAAATTGATGCATAAAATCAAAAACTTCATTGAAGTTAAGATTCTGAGAATGAATAATTAAAGCAATTTACAATTCAACTAATTAACTAAATAATATGGATTCAGTTTTAAATACAATTGAAGAGGCGTTAGCCGATATCAAAGAAGGTAAAATCGTAATAGTAGTGGATGACGAGGATCGTGAGAACGAAGGCGATTTTATTTGTGCTGCTGAGAAAATGACACCCGAAATTGTGAATTTTATGATAACGAACGGTCGTGGTTTGCTTTGTGCACCTATTACCGAAGAGCGATGCGATGAATTAGAGCTTGAGATGCAAGCACAAGCCAATACTTCTATTCACGGTACACCTTTTACGGTAAGTATCGATAAACTTGAGGGTTGTACTACTGGTGTTTCGGCTCCTGATAGAGCTGCAACCTTTTTGGCATTGGCCGATTCAAGTTCTACACCTGAAACTTTTGGTCGCCCAGGACATATTTTTCCACTGCGTGCCCGTTCAAAAGGTGTTTTACGTCGCTCAGGACATACCGAAGCTGGCGTTGATTTAGCTCGTTTGGCTGGACTTTATCCTGCTGCAGCACTTATCGAAATAATGAATGAAGATGGCAGCATGTCGCGTTTACCCGAGTTGATTGAGATATCGAAGAAATTTAACATGAAATTGGTTTCTATTAAAGACTTGATAGCCTATCGTTTACGTACTGAGTCATTGGTCGAAAAAGGGGTAATGGTGAATATGCCTACCGCACATGGTGAGTTCAAATTGATTCCTTTTAAACAGTTTTCGAATGGTTTGGAGCATGTAGCTTTAATCAAAGGCGAATGGGAAAAAGGAGAGCCAATTTTGGTTCGAGTACATTCATCATGTGTTACAGGTGATATTTTTGGCTCCATGCGTTGCGAATGTGGCGAACAGCTTCACAAATCGATGGAAATGATTGAAAAAGAGGGCAAAGGCGTAATTGTTTATATGAATCAGGAAGGTCGTGGAATAGGTTTGATGAATAAAATGAGAGCTTATAAACTACAAGAAGAAGGTATGGATACAGTTGATGCTAATCTTCATTTAGGTTTTAAAGCTGATGAGCGCGATTATGGAGTGGGGGCTCAAATTCTGCGCGAAATAGGTGTTTGCAAAATAAAATTATTGACCAATAACCCTATTAAACGCATTGGATTAGAGGCTTATGGCTTGTCGATAGTCGAAAATGTACCTATCGAAATTCAACCAAACAAATACAATGCATTTTACATGGAAACCAAAAAAACAAGAATGGGACATACGTTGAAATATACAAAATGATAATTGGCATAACAGGCGGTATTGGAAGTGGCAAATCTACTTTGTCAACAAAACTTCGTGAAGCAGGATATGCTGTTTACGATACTGACGCTGCTGCACGCCGTTTGCAAAACGAAAATGCTGAAATTAGAAATAAAATAATTGCGCTTTTTGGTGCCGAAGCTTATACCGACAATGTATTGAATCGTTCATACATTGCCGGTATTGTTTTTAATCAACCAGAATTTCTAGCTAAACTAAACCTTATTGTTCACCCTGCTGTTCGTGATGATTTTAAAGTTTGGAAAAAGCAACATAGTAGCGAAACTATGCTTTTTTTGGAATGCGCTATTCTTTTCGAAGGTGAGTTTAATAAATTAGTCGATAAAATTATTCTTGTATCTGCCCCACAATCAATTCGTATCCAGCGTGTTATGAAACGTGATGGAGTTACCGAAAACCAAGTGCTCCAACGCATTAACAACCA
>JBMOHZ010000181.1:0-5386 GCA_049317585.1 Paludibacter sp. | reverse complement strand
GCGTTTGTATAAATCCCAATATTTTTTTGGAGCAACAAATGGTAAATGCGGCTTAATAAACCCAACTGCAAGGAAAAATGGTTTGCCTTTTGCTTTTAGCTGATTCATCAATTTTATGCCTTCTTCGGCTGCTAAACCATCCTGATAGGTATTGTCGGATACATCGGCACACTCCATTGCTGGTCCTTTTTTACCTTTTTCAGGAGTGGAATTTGCATAAGTAGCAACTTTAACATTCACATACGGCAACGTCCAAGATGGAGCGTCGTGACCAGGCCCAGTGCTTCCCATGTGGTAAATTTTACCAACCGCAGCCGATTCGTAACCGTTTTTGATAAAATACTCAGGCATTGTTACCGCATTTGGGTTAACCTGACGAAAATCGGTTACCAAATCCCAAACTCTGGTTTTATCAGGGCGCATGCCTGTTAAGCAACTGGCACGTGTAGCACCACTAATGGCTTGTTGCACGTAGCAATTCTGAAAAGCAAATCCTTCGTTTGCCAAGCGATCCATGCCTGGAGTTTTTGCAATTTTGTCGCCATAAGCAGCTATTAAAGGTTTTAAATCATCCACTGCAATAAAAAGGATATTTGGCTTTCGTGTTTTCACTTCAGTGGCTTGCATCACCGATGGCAATGTAACTAAACTGATTAATGCCAAATTTAAACTACTGTTTTGAATTGTTTTTTTCATAAATAATTAGAATTATTTTAATTTATCTTCCACTTTACACCTACTTGTTTGGGTGTAAGTACATGAATATTATTGTTTTTAAATAAGTCAAATTGAATTATATTATTTTTATCCATTTTGAACTTTGGTAATGCCATTTTTATTCCGGTTGGCATTGGAGTTACATTTACTTTGCTGCCCCAAACAATATTTCCATTGAATGTATTGGGTTTAAATTCAAAAATATTCAATGGTTTTTGTTTATCCTGAAAAGCAATATTTACTGAATTACCTTTGCAATTGTACACCACATTATTTACAAAATTATTATTTTCGGGTAGCAAA
Organism: Paludibacter sp.; assembly: GCA_049317585.1. GTDB lineage: Bacteria > Bacteroidota > Bacteroidia > Bacteroidales > Paludibacteraceae > Paludibacter. The sequence goes on along the minus strand of JBMOHZ010000181.1, from coordinate 4,366 downwards.
ACCATTTGTAAGTCAGGCCAATCATTTTTATACGAATAACCAATATCAATACCATGTCCACCACAATATATAATGCTATTATTGCCAAAATATCCATTTTGAACTTGTAAGTATTTTGGTAATTGTTTCTTTTTGGGAGCGAAACTGCTGGTCAGGCTCTCTTCATAATATTCACCTGCAATTAATCTGAGACCATCTTCCGAAACTTCTGACACATAATTATTTATCACTTTATGATTTGCTCCAGCTACCCGAATGCCTGTAGAGCCTTTCACACCTTGACCTAAAATAATATTGCTATCAAAGGTATTAAATTTTCCACGTCGACCTACTAATCCACCTCTCGAAGCGATTACGGTATTAAATCGAACCACATTGTAATTCGACTTCAAAGATACAATTTCTGTGCCTTCGCCATCAGCATGATCAAATAAATTATATTCAATTGTGAAATAAGCACCATCATTACCCGTTTGATCGTCGTGTCCGTAACCCCAAATCCGGAATATCTCACGTCCATTAGCTTTAGGTACATAAGGAATATCCTTAATATAACAACTATCCACTTTATTATAACGCGAATTTTCATTATCGTTTCCAAGCACAGGATTCATGTTGTTTTTTCCTTTCAAAAAACAATGGTCGATGCGGTTATAACTGCCTTTGAGATAAATCCAATAATAATTAGTGTCAAATTTATCAGGATTGTAATCTACAATGGCACTGTTGGTTAATCTACAATAATCAGCATTGAAATTAATAACTGAACCTCCATCTAATTTACCACATTTAAAGTACAAACCATCAGCAATTAGATAGGGTTTTGAAAAAGTAAGTGATGAATTACCAGTGAATATCACTTTCCCTGCTTTTTCGGCTCGTAAAGTAATGGGTTTTTGGGCATTCGCAATGCATTTTAAATCAATTTGGACATCTTTCCATTCACCATTTTTAAGGAGTAAAACATCCCCTGCTTTCGCATTCGAAATTGCTGAATTTAATTGCAAAGCATTTTGAACCAGTACCGTTTTTTGAGCTAATAATAAGTTTGTTGAAATAAAAAAAGAAAAACATAAGTATATTAACCCAAAAGCATTTTTTCTCATTTAGTCTTATTTTTTATAGTAGGTTCAGGTAAATCCATCCACAAAAGTGGATTTTTAATTGGTAAATTACGTACGCTTTCATTGCCTAGCTTTTTATCCAGCATACTTTTCCACAAATCAATCCACTCCATTTTCTTGTAGGCTTTGGCACCCAAAAACAAATAAGCTGATGGACGAGGCTGTTCATCCCATTCGCTAATATCCTGTTTATAAGTCCATTTAGTTTTGTCAACAATATAAGGATACATAAATTCAATTCCTTTTCCAATATAGCGTCCATCAGATGTTTTATAATTCCACAAATCGTTATTTTTATCCGAAATTAGTGACACCAACGCTGACATGCCGTCCAAATTAAATTGCATATACGAATATGGTTTTGTACGGGCCAATTCTTCAGGATAACTGCCATTTACTGCCATCTGATTAGGCAGTAAAATTGTTTTATAACGTGTTCGAATGCTGTCGAGCATTACTTGATTATCGGTAAGCATTGCATAAGCCGCTGCTTGGGTGTGCCACCATGTGCCATGATTGTTTTTCCAGTTTTTTTCGGCAATACCATACGGATGTGTGTTAAGCCAATTTAAAAATGAAGCGAACCACTTTTTAACTTCAGCGCTTAGTTTTGGTGAGAAATAAGGCGAATTTTCCAACTTTTTAACTGACAAAGCCACTTCAATTAAAGGTGTAGCATCAATTATTCCAATTCCTCGCCCAGTACAAACTCCTTTTATTGCTTGTGAATAAAGTAAATGTGGATTCATCATTGTAGTTGTATCAGCAAACCACGCATTAAAATGTTTGGCTGCTGTTTCAACATATTTTTTATTGCCTGTAAGTATATATGCGGATGTTTGTGTGCCAATAATCCAACTAAGTTCTTGAAGAAAATCATGATGTTTATCAAAATTTTCAGGATTGCGCTGCCCGTCTTTCTGAATATATTTGCCATTTGGATCTTTCGGATTTGGCCACCAATAGGTTCCTTCGGAATAATAATCGTGTTTTCCACCGGCACTTCTCACGCATGATGCCGAAGTTACAGTTTGTGGTTTTAACGAAAGTTGTTCGTTTGCTGTTGAAATAGTTTTTTCTTTCAAATCCTGTATTAATCTAGTTGCAATGGGTTCGCATTGAGTTTTGAAAAATGCAACCATTTGATTATTCAATTTCAAAGCTACTTTTTGATAGTTTTTTTCATTCACAACATTTACTTTTTCAAGTGGATCTTTTTGGTAATCATATAGTTCTGTACCAACAATCAGGTTTTTATCAAATACTTTATCAGAACGGAAACCATCTTTTAGCCACATGGTGAATCGGTAACGTTCGTTACGAATGGAATAACCCATAAAATTACCATCGGCGTATCCCAACCGAGCTATTTCAACTGAGTTTGCTGTTCTTGGATACTGACTTATAGCGAATTGTTTCACTTTAGCCTTTGGATTTTTCATTAGAGGAACAAGACTTTTTCCATCCAAATTGGTTGGAATGGATACACCAGCCAACTCGCAAAGTGTAGGAAAAACGTCTACAAATTCTGAAGGAGAATTTGTTTTAGTTGGCTTAATTCCCGGAGCTGAAATAATAAGTGGCGAGCGCGTGGCTTGTTCAAAATTGGTATGCTTACACCACAGGTTATGGTCGCCCAAATGCCAACCATGATCGCCCCAAAGTACAATAATTGTATTATCGGTTAAACCTAACGAATCAAGCGTGTTAAGCAAAATTCCAACTTGAGCATCGGTGTACGAAACAGCAGCATGATAGCCATGAATCAATTCTTTTTGTTTGGCTAATGGCAACGAAATGCCGAAAGCTTTTTGATCAGTAAATTCCAACAATGCTGGTATATCAGAATAAGCACGTATCTCACTAGCAGTGTGATAAGCAATATCCACTCCATTTTTCACTTTTTCCTGATAAGCAGCAATGGGCATTTTATCACGATCATACATATCCCAGTATTTTTTTGGTGCCACAAATGGTAAATGTGGTTTAGCAAAACCTACACCAAGAAAAAATGGTTGATTTTTCTGTTTTAATTGCGCTAATATATCCTTTGCTTGCAATGCATTTGCACCATCATCATACGCATTGTCGGCAATTTCGATACATTCTACCGTAGGTCTTATTTTAGTTAAAGCATATCCATTTATTTCACTTTGGGATAAACCTTTTTCCAATGCTTCATTTTGATATTTTTCGCCCAGTTCACGGGTTTCTTTTAATTGGTAATTGCCTAAAGCTGGTGCACCTGAAGTAGAATTATAGTATTTTAAAGCCGTTTTATAATACGGAACACTCCACGAAAGTGCATCCGTTTGTTTGTCCACACAACGAGGATCGTAAATTTTACCTATACCTTGTGTACTAAAACCTTGGGTAATTAAATATTGGGGTAAACTTACAATTTCAGGATTAGCCTCGCGCATTTTGGTTTTTAAATCCCATACTTTGGTGTGATCGGGCCGCATGCCAGTCATAATACTGGCACGAGTTGGACCAGAAACGGCTTGCTGACAATAGTTTGTAAGAAAAACAGTTCCTCGCGATGCCAATCGGTCTATATTGGGAGTTTTGATGGTTTTATCGCCATAGCATCCCAAAATTGGTTTCAAATCGTCGACTGCAATAAATAGAATATTTTTTGAAAGTTGTTTTGTTTGCTGTGCTTGTAAGTTAACCGATAAGTTTGTTAAACCAACTAATGCAAAACAAATATTTTGAATCTTCATTTTGAAAATTATTTGGAATTAAATTCTATTTTACCTTTTTCTTTCAGCATTTTACAACGTACTAAAGCTTCGAGGTAATAATAATCAGCATAAACAAGCGGTACATTTACTTCTGATTTTTGAGGAAACGAACCTGTGGACTGTGTTAATAAAAATCCTTTATTTGCTTTATATGCTGATAAATACGATTTGTTAAGCGAATTGATAATTGCATTGGCCATGCTGCGGTAAAAAGCTGCATTTGTAGTAGGATATGTCGAAAATTCGTACAATGCAGAGGCATAAAGTGCACCAGCAGAAGCATCGCGTGGTGTTGACATTCCGGCTGGGGCATCAAAGTCGAAATACGGAACTTTGTCAGCAGGTAAATTTTTATGATTTAATATGTACCCAGCAATATTCTCAGCAAATTTAAGATATTTCATATCCTTTGTTTCGCGATACATCATCACATATCCGTATAATGCCCATCCCTGACCGCGCGACCACGACGAACTGTCGTTCAAACCCTGATGG